>NZ_JAGGPC010000031.1:0-78878 GCF_018614005.1 Streptomyces sp. ISL-99 | reverse complement strand
TGTCCCCGCCGCGTCCACCGCGCAGTAGCCGCCGCCGTAGCACCACACATAGCCCGCCCAGCCGGAGCTGTAGCGGTTCATGGAGGCGAGGGCCTCGCGGTAGAAGCGCCCCATGTTGGGGAGGGAGTTGTTCAGCGGCCCCCACTCCCCCACGACCACCGGCACGCGGTGCTGCTTCGGATACGCCGTGACGGCGGCCTCGTACGACTCGATCCAGCCGGCCGCCGGGTCGTAGTCGGCGCCCGCCTCCATGGCGGTGTTGTAGAAGTGCGGGGCGTACACGACCTTCGGGTCCTTGATCTTCCCGAGTCCGGTGGGCACGCCCTCGCCCACGATCGGCGTCGGCTCCACGAACACCCAGTTGTCGCGGTCCACCGAACGGACGGCGTCCGCCAGGCGGTTGTGCATCGGTGTGATCTGGTCGCGCTCGATGCGGCGGGCCGCGGTGGGCAGGTCCTCGCCCTCCCTCAGCTCACCCATCGGCTCATTGATCAGGTCGTAGCCGANNNNATCCGGATCCTCGTAGAGATGGGTGAAGGCGCGCTGCACGGCCGGCTGGAAGTACTCCGAGAACCAGTCGTCGGGATTCGGCGTGAACGGCAGCCCGTCGGTGCGCGTCGCCCACTCCGGGATGCCCCGATGCCCGAAGGCCGGGCCGAAGACGTCCTGGTGGGCGTCGATCAGGACCTGGATGCCGTACTTCTCCGCCCAGTCCAGGATCCGCTCGATCTTGCGGAGGTACGCCGCGCTGTACTGCCCGCGCCTGGGCTCCAGGTCGTCCCAGAAGACGAGCAGCCGGGCGAAGTTGAAGCCGCGGGCGTTCAGGTCGCGGAAGTGGCGCTCGGTGATGGCGGACAGCGCCTTGTCGCCGCGGTTCGTCTTGTCCTCGACGTTCCAGCCGCGCAGCGTGAGGACGCGGCCGCGGTCGTCGGTGAGCCGGGGGACCGCGTCACCGCCACCGGCTTCCCGCGCCCCTGCGGCCGGGGTCAGGACCCCGGCCGCCAGCGCGACCGTACAGACAACAGCGGCGATTCCACGGACAGTTCGAGTTCGGACAGACACCACGGACATCCCTCCAGCAGCACGTCGTCGTCGCGTGCCGGAGAGCACATCAGCAGAACTGACGATCCATCAAGAGGTCGTCAGCACGATCTTTCCGAAGAGGTCCCCGCCCGCCATCCGCTCGAAGCCCTCGCGGGCCCGGTCCAGCGGCAGGACGTCGTCGATGACCGGGCGTACACCCGTCGCCGCGCAGAAGGACAGCAGGTCCTCCAGCTCGTCCTTGGAACCCATCGTCGAGCCGACGACCTTGAGCTCCAGGAAGAAGATCCGGTTCAGTTCGGCGGACGGCGGGTTCGGGCCGCTCGTCGCGCCCGAGATGACCAGCGTGCCGCCGGGCCGCAGCGACTTCACCGAGTGCGACCAGGTGGCGGCGCCGACTGTTTCGATCACCGCGTCCACGCGCTGCGGCACCCGCGCACCCGGCTCGTACGCCTCCACCGCGCCCAGCTCGACGGCCCGCTTGCGCTTCGCCTCGTCGCGGCTGGTGGCGTACACCCGCAACCCCGCCGCCTTGCCGAGCACGATCGCGGCGGTCGCGACACCGCCGCCGGCGCCCTGGACCAGGACCGCGTCACCGGGGCGCACGCCGGCGTTGGTGAAGAGCATCCGGTACGCCGTGAGCCAGGCGGTCGGCAGGCAGGCGGCCTCCGCGAACGACAGCTCCCTGGGCTTCGGCAGCACGTTCCACGCCGGGACGGTGACCTGCTCGGCGAAGGTTCCCTGGTACTTCTCCGTCAGGATCGACCGCTTCTCGCGCGGCCCGACGCCGTGGCCGGTCTCGCCGATGACGGAGTGCACGACGACCTCATTGCCGTCGGCGTCGATTCCCGCGGCGTCGCAGCCGAGGATCATCGGCAGAGCCTCCTCACCGAGACCGACGCCGCGCAGCGACCACAGGTCGTGGTGGTTGAGGGAGGCGGCCTTGACGGTGACGGTGGTCCAGCCGGGTTTCACCTCGGGCGCGGGCCGATCGCCCAGCTCAAGGCCATTCAGGGGCTGGTCACGGTCGATGCGGGCGGCGTAGGCAGCGAACATGACCATGACGATAGGGCGGACGAGTGCGGGAAGGAACCACGCACCGGTGTGACACGCGTCCCTCATGTGAGCGGCGCGGACACTTTGAGAGTGGCCGCAACGTCCAGCCTGCCCGGCCCAGCCCCGCCCACCCCAAACGCAAGGGCCGTGCCGGACCCCTGGCCAGGGGTCCGGCACGGCCCGTACGGGCGAAGCCCACGCCTACCGGCGCGCGACACCCTCCGCGCGCGCCGCCGCGGCGACCGCCGCCGTGACAGCCGGGGCGACCCGCTCGTCGAACGGGGACGGGATCACGTAGTCCGCGGCCAGCGCGTCACCGACGACATCGGCCAGCGCGTTCGCCGCCGCGATCTTCATGCCCTCGGTGATACGGGAGGCCCGCACCTGGAGCGCACCCGCAAAGATCCCCGGGAAGGCCAGAACGTTGTTGATCTGGTTCGGGTAGTCGCTGCGCCCGGTCGCGACGACCGCCGCGTACTTGTGCGCGACGTCCGGGTGGACCTCGGGGTTCGGGTTGGCCATGGCGAACACGAACGCCTGCGGCGCCATCGAGGCAACCGCAGCCTCCGGCACCGTACCGCCGGAGACGCCGATGAAGACGTCGGCGCCGGCCAGCGCCGTCTCCAGCGAGCCGCTGAGCCCCGCCCGGTTCGTGATCTCGGCCAGCTCGCGCTTGACGTCCGTCAGGTCCTCGCGGTCCCGGCTGACGATGCCCTTGCGGTCGGCCACCGCCACGTCGCCGAGCCCGGCCGCCAGCAGGAACTTCGCGATGGCGACCCCGGCCGCACCCGCGCCCGAGATCACGGCGCGCAGGTCGCCGAGCGTACGGCCGGTGAGCCTGGCGGCATTGCGCAGCGCGGCCAGGGTGACCACGGCCGTGCCGTGCTGGTCGTCGTGGAAGACCGGAATGTCCAGCGCTTCCTGGAGCCGGCGCTCGATCTCGAAGCAGCGCGGCGCCGAGATGTCCTCCAGGTTCACACCACCGAAGGACGGGGCGAGCCGCACGACAGTCTCGATGATCTCGTCCGTGTCAGTCGTCGCGAGCGCGATCGGCACCGCGTCGACGCCGCCGAACTGCTTGAAGAGGATCGCCTTGCCCTCCATGACGGGGAGCGAGGCCTCGGGGCCGATGTCGCCGAGCCCGAGGACCGCCGTGCCGTCCGTCACGACGGCCACGACGTTCGACTTCCAGGTGTAGTCGTTCACGAGCTCGGGCTGCTCCGCGATCGCGCTGCACACCTTGGCGACGCCCGGCGTGTACGCGAGGGACAGGTCGTCCTTGTCGCGCACCGGCACGGTCGCCTGAATGGCCATCTTGCCGCCCCGGTGCAGGGCGAAGGCCGGATCGAAGGGCTCCTCGGGAGCCCCTTCCGCACTGTTCTCCGTAGTGCTGTCGCTGCGAGGATTGACGATCTCCGCTGCCATTTGTTTTACCCCTTAAGTCTTCATCAGTTGAGGGTGGCCGCTCCTGGTTGAGGAGGGGTGGGCGGGCACCGCGTCCGTTCCCTGCGCTGGGCGGTTGGCCCGCCCTGACAGAGAGGAGGTACGTACGCGCGGGCGCGCCGCACACGCGCCCTGAGCCCCGGATGAGGGGTGTAACCGTCTTTTCTACCTGATCGGCGGCATCGACGACGAGCCCGTATCACCGCGGTGACACGACTCATGCGCGCATGTGGGGACAAGTCCGTTTCGTGGCATGAATCGGTTCCGAATGGCGAGACGGACCGGAGATTTTCCGGCCGAAATGGCAGTGCTCAACAGATGGTCCGGCCTTGATGTACCGGCCTGTTGAGATTCGGGGGTCACCCGTTACCCGATTTTGACATGACTGGAGCCCTGAATGGGCTGGTCCGAATGGCAAGATGCCGTAATCACACGAGGTCGCGATACTCGAAGCAGTGTGCCCGACCTCCCAGGCCACTCCCCTTTCCCGCCGGAGGAACCAACCATGACCGCACGCACCACCCGTCGTACGACCGCCCTCAAGTCCAGGACAGCTGCGGTCGGCGCTATCGCGGTCGCCGGCGCTCTGCTGCTCGCCGGCTGCGGCGACCAGACCGGCTCCGGCAAGAAGGACGGCCCCGCCAAGGTCTCGTCTGCGCCGCTGGCCGACAAGCTGCCTCAGGCCATCCAGGACAAGGGTGTCATCAAGGTCGGTTCGGACATCGCTTACCCGCCGGTCGAGTTCAAGGACAAGACGGGCAAGACGGTCGGTATCGACCCCGACATCGCCGCAGCACTCGGCAAGCAGCTCGGCGTGACGTTCCAGTTCGAGAACGGCACCTTCGACACCCTCCTCACCGGCCTGCGCTCGAAGCGCTACGACATCGCCATGTCGGCCATGACGGACTCGAAGGCCCGCCAGGAGGGCATCGACCCCGACACCGGCAAGAAGGTCGGCGAGGGCGTCGACTTCGTCGACTACTTCACCGCGGGCGTCTCGTTCTACACCCCCAAGGGCAAGACCCAGGGCATCAAGACCTGGTCCGACCTCTGCGGCAAGAAGGTCGTCCTCCAGCGCGGCACCGTCTCGCACGACATGGCCAAGGCCGAGTCGAAGAAGTGCGAGAAGGACAAGAAGGGCAAGATCGCGATCGAGTCCTTCGACAACGACCAGCAGGCCCAGACCCGCCTGCGCGGCGGTGGCGGCGACGCCGGTTCCTCCGACTTCCCGGTCGCGGCGTACGCCGTGAAGACGTCCGGCGGCGGCAAGGACTTCGAGCTCGTCGGCGAGCAGGTCCAGGCCGCCCCGTACGGCATCGCCGTCGCCAAGGGCAACAAGGAGCTCGCCGAAGCGCTGCGGCTCGCCCTTGACGCGATCATCAAGAACGGCGAGTACGACAAGATCCTCTCGAAGTGGGGCGTCGAGGCCGGCGCTGTCAAGGAAGCCAAGATCAACGGCGGCTCCTGATACCGGCCAGGCTCTGAAAGGCACTACCCGTGACTGCTGACGTCAACAAGACGGACGAACCCGACGACGCGCCAACCCCCGCGGCTGGACCGGAGGCCATCAAGGCCATCCCGGTCCGGCACTACGGGCGGTACGTGTCCGCGGTCATCGCCGTCGCCCTGCTCGCCTCGATCATCTATGCCTTCTCCCAAGGCAAGATCAACTGGGACGCCGTCCCCGAATACTTCTTCGACGACCGGATCATCAATGGTGTGGGCCAGACCCTGCTCCTCACCATCCTCTCCATGGCGATCGGCGTGGTCGGCGGCATCACCCTGGCTGTGATGCGCCTGTCGAAGAACCCTGTGGTCTCTTCGATCGCATGGGGGTACATCTGGTTCTTCCGCGGGACGCCGGTCCTGGTCCAGCTCATCGTCTGGTTCAACCTCGGCCTGGTCTTCGAGTACATCAACCTCGGGCCGATCTACAAGGACTACTGGTCCTCGTTCATGACGCCGCTGCTGACGGCGCTGCTCGGTCTCGGCCTCAACGAGGCCGCGTACATGGCGGAAATCTGCCGGGCCGGTCTCCTCTCGGTCGACGAGGGTCAGACCGAGGCCTCGCACGCCCTGGGCATGAGCCACACCAAGACCCTGCGCCGGATCGTCATCCCGCAGGCCATGCGTGTCATCGTGCCGCCCACGGGCAACGAAGTCATCAACATGCTCAAGACCACCTCGCTGGTGTCGGTGGTCCAGTTCTCCGAGCTGTTCCGGCAGGCCCAGGACATCGGCCAGACCTCCGGCGCCCCCGTCGAAATGCTCTTCCTGGCTGCCGCCTGGTATCTGATCCTCACCTCGATCCTCAGCATCGGGCAGTACTACCTCGAGCGGTACTACGCCCGTGGCTCCAGCCGCAGCCTGCCGCCCACCCCGCTGCAGAAGATCAAGTCCGGTGTCTTTTCGCTGCGCCGCCCGAAGGGAGTGACGGCATGACCGCCATGGTGAAGGCCGAAGGCGTCCACAAGTCCTTCGGCGCCGTCGAGGTCCTCAAGGGCATCGACCTCGAAGTCGCCCCCCGCGAGGTGTTCTGCCTGATCGGGCCCTCGGGCTCCGGCAAGTCGACATTCCTGCGCTGCATCAACCACCTCGACAAGATCAGCGCCGGTCGGCTGTCGGTCGACGGTGAGCTCGTCGGCTACCGCCAGAAGGGCGACAAGCTCTACGAGCTCAAGGACAGCGAGGTCGCCCTCAAGCGACGCGATATCGGCATGGTCTTCCAGCGCTTCAACCTCTTCCCCCACATGACGGCCATAGAAAACGTCATGGAGGCACCGGTCCAGGTGCGCGGCGAGGCCAAGGCAGTCGCCCGGGCCCGCGCCGAGCGCCTGCTCGACCGGGTCGGCCTGGCCGACAAGGCCGGGAACTATCCGTCACAGCTTTCCGGTGGTCAGCAGCAGCGCGTGGCGATCGCCCGCGCGCTGGCCATGGAGCCGAAGCTGATGCTCTTCGACGAGCCGACGTCGGCGCTCGACCCCGAGCTGGTGGGCGACGTACTCGACGTCATGCGCGGTCTCGCCGAGGACGGTATGACGATGATCGTCGTCACGCACGAGATGGGATTCGCCCGTGAAGTCGGTGACTCCCTCGTCTTCATGGACGGCGGCGTTGTGGTCGAGTCGGGCAACCCGCGCGACGTACTGACGAACCCGCAGCACGACCGCACGAAGGCGTTCCTTTCGAAGGTGCTGTAGTGATTAGGCGGTTACGAGAGAGGCGGTGCGGACCCGGGTCCGCACCGCCTCTCTCGTTTTCCCGCCTTCTTCGCCTTCGGCTACTTCACCGCCAGCACCAGCGCGTCCGAGGGCGAGCGCCACACGGCCCGCGCCTCGCCGAACCCGCCGGCCTCGCGCAGTGTCCGCGCGTGCCACTCGACGCTCGGGGTGTCGCCGTCGGCGTGCTCGCCGTAGATCTCGAAGCGCCTGGCGGTCGGCTCCGCGAGTACGGGGTCCTTGGCAGCCAGGGCCCACCAGTCGGCCCAGTCCACCGCGCCCTCGGCCCTGGCACGGTCCATGTGGGCGTGCCGGTGGGCGCGTTCGGCCGCGTTGATGCGCGGGGTGCCCTCGTCCTTCATGTGGTCGGCGTTCATGAAGACTCCGCCGGCGCGCACGAGGCCGCCCAGCTGCCCGTACAGGGTGACGAGGTCGTCACTGTGCAGCCAGTGCAGCGCGGTGGCGGTGAGGACGGCGTCGTACGTCTCGTACGGCAGCGCGCTCGTCCACTGCGGGTCCTTCAGGTCGGCCGTCACGAAGGTGACCCGCTCGTCCCCGCCGAAGTACCCCCGCGCGATGGCGAGGAGCGCCGGGTCGAGGTCGACGCCCGTACTGGTGGCCTTCGGGAACCGCTTGAGCAGCCGGTCCGTAATACTTCCCGTACCGCATGCCAGATCCAGCACCCGCGGCTCCGGGCCGACCAGCGCCTCGACCATGTCGAGCATGACCCGGAACCGCTCCTCGCGGTCGGGCATGTACCACTCCTGCTGCCGGTCCCAGCTCTCCTGCCAGCCCGCCCAGTCCGTACCCGTCGTCGACTCCATGTCCGTCTCCGCCATCAGCACTCCTCCACTCCGTTCCGTACCGTAATACCCTCGAAGCACGACCAGCCATTACGAAAACTCTAGACCGCCCCCGTAAGGACTACAAGTGGAACTGGCCTATTACTCGGACTACGCCGTGCGCCTGGTCAACAGCGAGGAGCCGGCCCGCAACAAGGACACCCTCACGTCGGTGGACGCGGTCAGGGCCCTGTTCGGCGGCAACGCGTCGGCGGCCCGCCGTGCCACGGACGCGGACGTCACGCGTTTCCGGTCCGTACGGGCCCGCCTGCGCGCGGTCTTCGAGGCGGCCGACGGGGGCGACGAGACCCTCGCCGTCGACCTGCTGAACTCACTCCTGATGGAATTCCCGGTCAGCCCGCAGATCTCCGGCCACGGGACGCGCAAGGAGGACGGCCGCCCGGACTGGCACATGCACCTCGCCGACCACCCGTCCAACGCGACCGCGGGGTACGCCGCCATCGCCTCGATGGGCCTGGCGTTCCACCTCACCGAGCACGGCGCGGACCGCCTCGGCCTGTGCCAGGCCGCGCCGTGCCGCAACGCCTACCTCGACACCTCGACCAACCGCTCGCGCCGCTACTGCTCCGACCGCTGCGCGACCCGCGCCAACGTCGCCGCCTACCGGGCGCGCAAGCGCCTGGAGACGGACCGGTCGGCCAGCACGGGCCGTACGGCGGAAACCAGCCAGGAGAGCACCACCGCGGCCGACCGCTGACGCCCGGCGCGGATCGGCCGGTACCGCGCCCTGACCCGCCCCAGCACCAGCTCGGCCGGCACCACCCCGAACGCCCGGCTGTCCACGACCTCGGCGTCCGGATTGTCGCCGAGCACCCACCACCCACCGTCCCGCCGGTCCACCAGCCGCTTCACGATGAGCAGATCCTGCTGCAGGGGATGCCGCAGTACGACCACATCCCCCACGCGCAACTGCGCCCCGTAATGCACGAGCAGCTGATCCCGGTGCAGCAGTGTCGGCACCATGGAAAGACCCGTCACCTCGGCGACCCCGAACATCGCTGTCGGCTCCCGCCCTTGATCCACCATCCGGCCCTCCCGGTCCGTTCCTCCACCAGTCCCATACTCACCCTGGACTTTTGACCTAAGCCCATGGGGGCACCCGCGAAAACAGGTCTCTCACGGAGTAATGTCCCCCCTGAGAAGACGATCACGAGGAAGGAAGCTCTTACATGCTCTCCCGCCTGTTTGCCCCCAAGGTGAAGGTCAGCGCACACTGCGACCTGCCCTGCGGCGTGTACGACCCGGCCCAGGCCCGCATCGAGGCCGAGTCGGTCAAGGCCGTCCAGGAGAAGATGTCGGCCAACGACGACGCGCACTTCCAGGCGCGCGCCACGGTCATCAAGGAGCAGCGCGCGGAGCTCGCCAAGCACCACGTTTCGGTGCTGTGGAGCGACTACTTCAAGCCCCCGCACTTCGAGAAGTACCCGGAGCTGCACCAGCTCGTCAACGACGCCCTCAAGGCGCTCAGCGCCGCGAAGGCCTCGACGGACCCCGCGACGGGCCAGAAGGCGCTGGACTACATCGCCCAGATCGACAAGATCTTCTGGGAGACCAAGAAGGCTTGATCTTCGATCATGCCCTCTGACCTGCGGTTTCCTTGATCGCCTGGTCTTCGAGTCCGCACCCGGTCCGCAGGCCGCCGAGCACGGCGTCCATGACGGACCGGGTGCGGTCTTCTTCGCCCGGCCACAGGTGGGGCGGCAGCCCGACAGGCTTGCGGCCCTCGCGCTCGGCCGCCTCGTTCTCCGCCTTCTGTAGCGCCCTACGGGCGCAGTTCCACTCCGTCTTCCAGCGGCGATAGTTGAGGGGCTCGCCCTCCTCCATCGTGAACAGCCACTCCTGGGAAGACCTGGCGGCCAGGTGCGCCAGGAGGACATCCGTGACGACCTCGCCGACCGGAACCGTCCGCCGGGACTTCGCGGTCTTCGGCGGCCCGATCTTCCCGGACTGGAGGCGCTGCCGGTCGACGCGGATGGCGCCTGCCTTGAAGTCGACGTCCGACACCTTCAGGCCCAGCAGTTCGCCGATGCGCAGCCCTGATCCGGCGAGGGTGACGATGGCCGCGCGGACGTACGGCGGCATCACCCGCGCCATCGCCTCGACCTGCTCGACCGTGGGCGGGGTGACCTCCTCGTCCGGCATGGCCGGGAGGGTGATCCTGCAGCACGGACTGGAGGCGATGACCTTGTCGTCCACGGCCGCCGTCATGACGCGTACGAGGACGTCGTAGACGTTCCGTACGCTGCCGGGGCCGAGCTGGTCGGACAGGCGCTTGAACAGCACCTGTATGTCGTTGCGGCGTATCGCCGCCATGGAGCGGGCTCCCAGCGCCGGTACGAGGTGGAGCCGCAGCGCGTTGTCGGTGATGCGCCCGCCCGCCTCGCTGGCGATGAGCGACTCCTCCCACCTCTTCGCGTAGGTCTCGAACGAGATTCGTCCGGCGCGGGGATCGACGTACTGGCCGGTGACGACGCTGGCCGTGACCTCGTCGAGCCAGCGCTGGGCATCGAGCTTGCGGTCGAAGTGACGGGCGTGCTCCTTTCCGTCCAGGTCGCGGTAGCGGGCCCGCCATTTGCCGGTGTCGGGGCGCTTCTGAATGTTGGCCAAGTGGCCTCTCCTTCGGTTCGGTTATCGGTAGTGGCCGCCGCCCTCGATGTCCTCGGTGAGGGTGCGGGCGTCGCGCACGTCACCCATGAGGCGAAGACACTGCTCGTGGATGGCCCGTGAGCTGTCCGGGTGGGCCTGAATGTGCTCCGCGATGGCGGTGACGGCTCGGTGCAGGCGGTCCTGCGCCTCACGCGTCTCGTAGAACGCCTCGACGGCCTCTTGCGCGAGCCGCCGGGCGTTGACATCGAGCCCCTCCAGGGGCGGAGACATCAGCTCTTCAAGGGGGAGCTCGAAGACGCGCGCGAAAGCGAGACCCTCGTCAAGGTTGATCCGGCGACGCGGGGTGCCGTTCTCGATGCGCCAGACCGCCGTCTGGTTCATCTTGACGCCGGCCCTGGTCACCCGTTCCGCCAGCTCGGTGGTGCTCCACCCTCTGACTTCGCGCTCCAGGGCCACGCGCGCAGCCACGTTCCCTTCGCTGTAGAGCAGCGGCACCTCGCCGCCTTCGGGCTTGTCGCCTGCCATCGAACCTCCATCACGACCATCGCTATCCAAATTGAAACATGAGCTTCCCGATTTGGCTAACCGGCGATCGCCAGGTACAACCTATGCAGATCGAATTGCCACCTAGCCGAATGGGAATGTATGCGATACCTGACCACCGCCGAGGTCGCCGAGCGCTACCGCACAGCCGAGAGCACCGTCCGCTACTGGCGCCAGATCAAGAAGGGACCGCGCGGCATCAAAGTCGGCAAGCGGGTGCTGTACCCCGAGGCCGAGCTGCTGCGCTACGAGCGCACGCTGATCGACGGCCGAGACGAGTGGGGCCTCGCCTCATGAGCCACCGGCCGGGCCGCACACGGCGACGGCCCTCGGCGCGCGTACGCCGAGGGCCGGAGATTTCCCTGCGCGTCGCCCATCCCTGAACGAACGAACCGGTGAGGGGCGGGACCTTGCCCGTCCTGCCCCTCACCTGAGAGGAACGTCTATGGAGGACACTACGTCCCCCGCCACCCCGAACACATCCCCCAAGGTCGTCTGGCCCACCACCGCGGTCCCCGGCCAGGGCATCCCCTGGCGCAACGGGGACCGAAGCGGGGACCGAACGGAGTCACGGTCCCCTGCTGCACGCGCCACCGACGATGCTTCGACGGGTGTTCCGGTCGGGGACCGAAACTCCCCCAGCGCGGAACATACGCAGGTCAGCACCCTGGCGACCGGGCCCGACGGTGCGGACCATGCCGGTCCCGTCGAACTGGAAGCCGGGGACCGGGCGGAGACTTGCGGTCCGCTGGTCCCCGAACCCGGTCCCCGAATCCCCGGTGAGCGCGGCGCGTTTCGAGCAGACGGTGAAGATCACGGTCCCCACGTGTCTGCGGGGACCATGGTCCCCGACGGCGGATCGGGGACTGGGGACCGCGCCAGCATGAGCGGCGAGATGGCCAACGAAGGAGCCGCGCTACTGGATGACCTCCGTGCGACGATCGGCCGGTACGTGGTGCTGCCGAGCGACGAGGCACTGACCGCGGTCACTCTGTGGGTGGCGGCCTCCCACATCCAACCCGCCCTCCAGCACGCCCCGCGGCTCGCGGTGGTGGGGCCGACCAAGGGGTGTGGCAAGTCCCGTGTCCTGGACGTACTCCACGAGACCGTGCACCAGCCGATGATGACGGTGAACACCTCTCCAGCAGTGGTCTTCCGCGTCATCGGCAAGAACCCGCCGACGCTGCTGGTGGACGAGGCCGACACCATCTTCGGCCCCAAGGCCGGCGACAAGGAGGACCTGCGCGGCCTACTGAACGCCGGGCATCAGCGCAACCGGCCCGCCTGGCGAATCTCCGGGCCGGAGCACAAGCCGACGGCGTTTCCCACCTTCGCCATGGCCGCGCTCGCGGGGATCGGCGACCTACCGGACACGATCATGGACCGGGCAGTCGTGCTCCGCATGCAGAAGCGCAAGCCGGGCGAGCGGATCACCCCGTTCCGCTCGCGGTACTCGCTGCCCGAACTGCACGCGCTGCGCGACCGGCTGACCGCCTGGTTGACCCCGCTGCGTGGCACCGCTGCGGCCTACGTGCCAAAGATGCCGGTCGAAGACCGCGCTGCGGACACCTGGGAGCCGCTGGCCATCGTCGCCGACCTGGCCGGCGGGCACTGGCCCGCGCACGCACGTGCAGCCTGCTTGGCGATGACCCGCAACGAAGTGGTCCAGGACGAGCAGACGACCCTGAAGACGCGCCTGCTGCGCGACGTCCGCCGTGTCTTCGAGCAGGAGGGCAACAAGGAGGCTCTGCGCAGCCAGGACCTGCTCGCCGCCCTCGTCCAAGACGCCGAGGCGCCGTGGGCCGAGTACGGCACCAAGGGCCTGAACGCCTACCACCTGGCCAACCTGCTAAGGGACTTCGGCATCAGCCCGGCCAACCACCGTTTCGAAAACGGCAGGCAGGCCAAGGCATACGCCCGCAACCAGTTCCTCGACGCCTGGGCCCGCTACTGCCCCGATCCCCCCAGCTGGCCCCCGCACTCGGGGAGGCCGCGCCCGCTCGCCCAGCCCAAGGCAAGCCACCCGCCCCGCCGTCCGGGACGCTGCCCATCGGCCTGTACGGCGGCACCACCGGCCCCAAGCGCACTCGCTGACCGCCCTTCCTGGGGCCGTATCACTCCGTCGCATCCGTCCCCGCGCAGGTCAGCGCGGGGACGGATCTCGTCGCCAAGACGGATCACTCCGTACCTGTGGTCGTGTCCGTACCTGCTCTGACCAGCCAAGCGACGGATGCAACGGACGTGACGAAGCCCCATCCCACACGACTGCCGGAGCACCACCATGCCCGAAACGAGCACCGACAATGCCCTGTCCCGCCGCCGCAGGGGACTCTTCAGCCTGACCCGCCGATCAGCAGCAAGCTGGAGCGAACGAGCCTCTAACGAGGCTTCGTCCGCGCTTGCCCCCGCCCCAGGGGCGGCGGAGGAGGAGGCCGGGCGCCAGGGGACGCCCGAGCCAGAGGAGGTGGCGGCCGAGCTCAGCGCCCTGCACGCAGCCGACTCCAGCGCCCCGCGCACCGAACCACCCGCCGATGCCCAGCCACCCGCCGAGCAGCCTTCCTGGCGCGAGCCCGACGCCCCCGTGCTGCCCGCGCTAATGAACCGCAAGCGCACCACCGAGAAGCGCGACCAGGAAAAGACCATCCGCTTCACCCCGACCGCAGCCCGCATCATCGCCAAGGAGGCCGAGCGGCGTGGCCAGAAGTTCGCAGGATTCGTAGGTGACGCCGCGCTCGCCGTTGCCCTCGGTAAGGCGGGGCTGGTCGGCAGCCCGGAGGACGATCCTCTCCGCCCGCTGATTGAGGCCGTCGAGGCACACACGGTCGCGCTGAACCGCATCGGCAGCAATCTCAACCAGATCACCGGAGCCATCCACCGAGGAACAGTGCCCGAGCGTGCCGAGGCGGTGCTGGACCGCGTCGAACAAGCGGCTCAGAACAGCTACCGACTGATCGACCAGCTCATGGCGGAGGGCACCGCGCATGGTTCCTGACGTCTCCACCGGTTCCGACACCCGCGGACTGATCGTCTATCTCTTCGGTCCCGGCCGCCGCGACGAGCACACCGACCCTCATATCGTCGCCGCCTGGGACATGCCCGGCGCCCCTGACCCAGGCCGCGACCCCGAGGCCAGCTACACCCTGCTTGCCAAGCGTCTTGACCACCATGTCGACCTGCGCGCCCGCGAGCTGGGCGGCAAGAAACCACCTCAGCATGTCTGGCACTGCCCGGTCCGCACCGCACCCGGCGACCGCTACCTCACCGACGCCGAGTGGGCCGAGGTCGCGCGCCGCATCGTTCACGCCGCCGGCATCGCCACCGAAGACGATGAGAAGGCATGCCGGTGGATCGCGGTGCGCCACGCCGACGACCACATCCACATCATGGCCACCACCGTCCGCGCCGACGGACGCCGCCCCCGCACCCACCGCGACGGGCAGCGAGCCCAAGCAGAATGCCGCAAGATCGAAGCCGAATTCGGGCTGCGCCGCCTGAAGTCCGGCGACCTCACCGCACCGCGCACCCCCACCGGCGCCGAACGCGCCAAGGCCGAGCACCAGGGCCAGACGGTCACAGCACGGCAGTGGCTGCGCGAGCAGGCGTACGCGGTCGCCGCAGCCGTACTACCGAAGCCGACTACTTCACCGTGCTGCAGTCCCTCGGTATCCAGGTCAAGACCCGCAGCGGTCCCGAGACCGGCGACATGATCGGCTACAGCCTGGCCGCACCAGGCGACACCAACGCGGTCGGCGAACCCGTCTGGTACGGCGGTTCCAAGCTCGCGCCAGACCTGTCCATCAACCGTCTGCGCGAACGGCTCACCACCCAGGAAGTGGCCGATCGCTCAGAGCACGTGGCGGACCCCAACACGCCATGGTGGCGGGTCGAGAACGCCCTAAACACGGCGAGTGCCGTCCTCGGCTCGGACGACGACGCCGCGGCCCAGGGCCACCTGGATGCCTTCGGCGACGCCCTGCACACCATGGCTCGCGCCACACCCGGTCGGCACCGGCACGAATTGGTGGCAGCAGCCAGGGCGTTCAACCGGGCCCGCCGCTCAACGATCCGGGCCGACCACCAGGCCGCCACCGCGCTGCGAGAGGCCGCCAAGGAACTCGCCTATGCCTCCAGCGAACCGGGCGGGCTCGCCATAGCCGTGCTCTTCGCAGCCCTGCACTTGGCCCGTGCCGCCGCCAAGTGGCACGAGCAGCGCGGCCACGAGCAGCAGGCGGCAGCAGCCGAGGAAGCCCTCCGCCACCTCCAGGCGGGCTATCATCAGGCCGCCGAACCGGTCTTGGCGGACCTCGCCCACCGTGCTCCACGCGCCACAACCACCAACCGTTTCGCGCAGGACCTTCGTGCGGCCCTTCCCGACCATGCCGACCGCGTCCTCGCCGATCCCGCGTGGGCCGCCCTGACAACGACCCTCGCCCGCGCCGAGACTGCCGGCCACAACCCCCGGCACCTCCTGGCCACGGTCGGCACCCAGCGAGAACTCGACAGTGCCGAGCGCCCAGCCGAGGTTCTCAACTGGCGCATCACCGCTCAACCGAACCGGCGGGCTCAAGCGGCTCGCAGGCGAAGCACCGTCAGCGGCACCTCGTCCGTGTCCGCCACGCCACACCCTCCGGCCACACCAGTGGCCACAAGGACCAAAGAGCGCAGTCGGCACCGCTGACCCCAACCTGATGCCCTCGCCACGGGTCGTGGCGGGGGCATCAGGTTGGGGTCAACGGCAAAGCTTCATGATGGTGTCGTCGAAGTCGGGAAACTCTTGTGTGGCCTGCGCCATGATCGCCGCTGCCGACGCGCGGTGGTCCGGAGCGAATTGCTCCGCGATAGCCGCCAGGCCGCGATTGACCTGCGGAGCCCAATCGGGCTCGGGCTCGTACGAGGTGGCTGCTTCCCACGGGCCGAAGCCGTCAGCTAGCAGCCACAGGAAGGCGCCCAGGTCGCGAGCGACGACGCCCGTCTCTCCTTCGGAGCCCAGAAAGACAACGGGCTGCTCTACCAGTTCCCGACCTGGACGAACCAGCCAGAACGCTGCGTTCCCGCCGGTGCCGTCCTGGCCAAATACGCGGAAGTCGTCGCCGTTCAGCTCGCCGTTGCCTGTCCACGCGCGGAACCACTCGATGGTCTCATCGGCAGTCAAGAAGGACTCGTAGGGTTCGAAGTCGACACCGTCCTCGCCAATGCACTCCAGCCGGACCGCCATAGCAGCGGCGAGCGCGGCGGGGAACTGGCGATCTCCGTTCGCGGCCATGCGAACAGAGTAGCGATCGGTTAGGGCTTGCCAGCACCGCCTCCGCTCCACCCCAGCCGGTACAGCGACTCACTACCCTCAGCGCACTCAGCCGCGCGACCAGGTTCGCTGCCATCCCGTTCAGAAACTGAACGGCGCCCAGGCAGGCAGGGCCCACAGCGCACCCTGATGCCCTCGCTGCTCGTGGCAGCGAGGGCATCAGTCGTCAGGCGGCGCGGGCTGTGGGTAACTGCGAGACCCACGTCGTGACCTCGGTCAGGTGCTCGGGCTGCAGCCCGAGGTGTGGGTCGGGCTGAACGAGGAGGGTCGCCGTTCCCCTGGTGGCGCGCTCTGCTGCCCATTCATGGTCGAGGCCGGTGAAGTCGTCGTCGATCCAGACGGCGGGCACGTCGTCCAGCCAGGCGTCGACGTGGTCGCGCTTCCACAGGTAGCCGTTGGGGTGGCTGGTGGTGATCTGGGGACGCGGCAGGTCGACGTACGGCAGAGACGGGAGGCCGAGGAGGGGCCCGATCAGAGTGGTGGCGTCCTGCCGCCAGCTGGTGCACCAGACGGGAGTGACCAGGCCAGTACGGATCACGTCCATGAGCATGGGACCGTGGGCAGGGTCGAGCCAGACGGTGACCGGGTTGTCGGCGCTCCGGCCGGTGGGGACGACGTCGTGGCGGGCGTGGGTGGCCGGGGTCGAGCCGTCCGCGTCGGGGAAGGGTATGAGGACGCCATCGATGTCGAGGAGCAGGTAGGGCGGGCGCATCGGTTCCTCCAGGGGAAGCCGGGGCGAATGGCTGTCAGAGCTTGCGAGCGCGGATCAGCAGGGTGGTGGGCCAGTGGCCCATGCGGGAGTCATAGAACTCCTGGGCCGAGGTGAGCCAGAAACCCGCCTGGCTGAGGTGCTTCTCCCACCGGTCCGTGGAGAACTCCCAGCGGGCGATGGGGAGCCGGGTGCGGTCGGGAAGGGTGACGTAGTCGCGGCGGGGCCGATCGTCACCCGAGGGGCTTCGGCCGCCACGCTGCGGGTGGGGGACGGAGAAGGCGAGCACCCGGCCGGGTGTGAGGCGCTGAGCAATGGCCGACAACAGGAGCTCAGGGGCGACGAGACCGACGGCGCCGAAGACGGAGTAGATCGCGTCGAACTGTTCGTCGGAGGCGTGCAGGTAGTGCAGGGCGTGGGCGGCCACAAAGGTGAGATTGTTCAGCCGTCCGTAGTGGGAGCGGGCGCGGCGGACCTGCAGGCCGATCAGGTCGACGCCGGTGACGTGAGCCCCATGCCGGGTGGCGATGTGGGCGGCGTTGTGGCCGGGGCCGCAACCAAGTTCCAAGAGCCTTTTGCCGCGCAGGTCAGGCCCGAGGACGTCGGCGCCGGGCCCTTGGCCGGGCCTCGTGGTCCACTCCATCCGGGCGGGTACGGCGAGGGGTTCGGCGAGTCCGGCGGCGGTGCGCTGGAGGGCGTGGGCGTGCCACGGGGAAGCCTGGGCGAGCACGTCAGATCTCCAGGAGGTGGAGCACGTCGGTGAGGTGGCGGCGGACGGCCTTGATGTAGGCGGGGTCGGTGGCCGGGTCGTCGATCCAGCGGATGGACTGCTCCATGAACCACTCGACGGCCCACATGCGATGCCAGCCCAGGGCCCAGCTCTCGGCGGTGAGCCCGCCGCGCGGGGCGAGGGCGTCGGGGGTGCCGCCAGCGGTGACGTACTGCTCCAGGAAGACGCGCAGGCGCACGGGGTGCGGGAGCTCGATGGTTCCGTGCCAGCTGGCGAGGTCGAGCAGACCGGGACCGGTGAAGGCGCGGGCGAAGTCGAGCAGCTTCCAGCCGCGCTCCCCGATGTGAAGACTGGTGGGGTGGAACTCGGAGTGCACCCAGCCGAACGGCGCCATCGTCGCTCCGGCCGAGCGGGCCTCGGCGGCCTGGGCGATCCTGTCGAGCGCGTCCTCAACGTCGTCGGCCTCCTGCCACCGGTCGGCCTTGCGCAGCCGTTCGAGATGCTCCAACGCCCGGGCCGGCAGCGTGCCCAGCCGCTCCTGGTCGAGGACGGGCAAGGGGGGAGCCGTACGGGTGCCGTGCAGCACCACGGCCGCGGCGACGCCGTCCAGGTCATCGGCCTCGCGGACAGACGGCCCGACGTCCTCCATGAGCATGCCGAGCCAGCCGTCCAAAACGGCGGAGGCGTGGACCTGGGGGACGGGAACGCCGAGGGTGTGGGCCAGGCGGAGGGCCTGGTCCTCGCTGTCGAACGGCTTCTTGGCGTACTTGAAGATGGCCGTGGAGCCGTCGGGGAAAGTCACGCGCTCGACTCCGGACATGGACCACACGCGCACCTCCTCCCGTACGGCGGTGGCCTGGCCGGCCACGGTGAGCAGGTTGTCGAGGAGTTCGGCGCTGGGGTTCGTGGTCACGTGAGGGCTCCGGGGAGATGGTGGCGTCCGGGGCGGGCGAGAAGTGTCGGCCCGCCCCGGAGCCTGATCGGGTGGCGGGTTACGCGGCGGGGTTCACGCGGCGGGCGTAGACCTGCTCGATCCAGCCCGTCTTGAATGCGGCCAGGTCGTCACGGAAGTTGGCCATCGAGGCACCGTAGGGCGCGACGACGCCGCCGGTCTGGTCCGGCACGGACTGGCAGCCGTGCACGAGACGGCCGCCGAGGGCGGCGTGGGCCTTGATGGACTCGATGCGGCGGTGCTCGTTGAACCAGCCGCCGTGGTAGACCTCGTCGAGCATGCCGCCCATCTCGTCGTCCAGGTCGAAGACGACGGAGGTGGCGGCGGGGAAGAACCAGCACGGGCCGACGTTGGAGATGTGCCCGTCCAGCTCCACCTTGTTGAGCGCCATGAGCGTGGCCGCCTCGCGGAGCATCCGCAGGTGGTCGGCGGTGATCTGCGGGAGGCCGAGGCCGGCCAGGTGCTCGTCGCGGAACAGGTACGCGTACACCTCGCACGCGGTGGTCAGCACGCGGGCGGCGTCCGAGGTGGACTCGCCCTGGTTCTTGATGAAGTCGAGCGCGAGCTGCTCGACCGCGCTCTCGGTCGTCTCGTCCACACCGAGAAGTTGGGACTTGACCAGCTCCCAGTCGGCGACGAGCCAGGTGTTGGACTCGAAGCGGAAGAAGTACTCGGCCGGGTCGATGGTGATGCGTCGGCCGTCGACCTGGATGCCGGGCAGGCGGCTCCAGCGCGGGTCGAACGCCTCGGGCAGCTCGACCGTGATGGCCGTGGTGTCGATGGTGGTCACCGTGTCTCCGTCTCTGTTCGGCCGGGGCCGGGCACAGGAATGCCCGAACCCGGTGTGGGCGTACGGAACTTCGGGGAGCCGCCCGGACCAAGGGGGAGCCTGGATCACGGTCGCGCCGTTCCGGGCGGCTGCTGATAAGTGAACCGGTGGTCACGCTCAGTGGGTACGGTGGAAGCCAGTTGAAGCGGTATACGCGGTTTACAGCTCCGGAGTGGAGGCGATCGTGGCGGCGCAGAGAGAACCCAACTCCCGCCTGCGCGATGCCATCGACGCGGTCGGCTGCACCTACGAGGCCCTCGCCAGAGACGTGCGGCGTATCGCCGCCGAGAACGGCGAGATCCTCCAGACCAACAAGTCGGCCATCTCCCACTGGGTGAACGGCACCCGCGCCCCTTCCGGGCGAGTAGGCCAGTACCTCGCCGAGGCACTGGCCCGCCGAGCGGGACGCACGATCACCCAGACCGAGATCGGCCTCCGCGCGGCCGAAGCCGAACAGCAGGCGGAATCCGACCCAGTCCTCGCTGTCACCGACCTGGGCCGCGCCGACGTCGAGCGCCGCCGCTTCCTCACCATCGCGGCCTTCACCACCGCCGGCGTCGCCATGCCGCTCGGCTACGACCACGAGGCCACCGCCCGCATGCTCCGCGCCCGCACCGGCACGTCCGTGGTCGGGGTGGAGGACGTGGACGTCGTACGGCAGATCACCACGGCCTTCAGCGCGGCCGATGAGCGCCTCGGGGGCGGCCACGGCCTGACCACGGTGACCGCCTACCTCGCCGACACCGCCGCTCCCATGCTTCGTGGCCGATTCCCCAGCGAAGCCTTACGCCGGGCCGCGTTCGGCGCGGTCGCCGAACTCGCCTACCTCGCAGGGTGGAAGCACCACGACCTGGGCCAAGAGGGTGCCGCCCAGCGCTACTACCAGGTCGGCTACCAGCTCGCCTGCGAAGCCGACCCCCACGGCCACGCCGCCTGGATGATGCGCGCCCTCGCCCACCAGGCCCTCAGCCTCAAACAGCCCCACCACTGCGTCGACCTCGCCGAAGCCGCCCTCGCCCAAGGCACCGGCCACATCGACAGCCAGACTGAGGCCCTCCTCCACATCACCCACGCCCGCGCCTACGCGGCCATCGGCGAGAACCCCCTGGCCGCACGCGCCCTGCTCGCCGCCGAAGACGCGCTGCTCCGAGACGACAGCCCGCAGCCCAGCTTCTCCCGTGTCAGCGGCCCCGCCGCCGGCACCGTGGCGAGCCACACTGCTCGCACTCTGACCGATCTCGCCGATCACGTCGGCACCGAGCAGCAGCATCGCGACGCCCTCACCCGCTGGGACCCGAAGAAGTACAAGCGCGTCCACGCCCTTACCCACGCCGACCTCGGCGACAGCCTCGCCGCCCAGGCCCGCGCCGACGAGGCCGTCGCCGCATGGGCACAGGCGCTGGTCCTCATAGAGGGCATGACCTCCGACCGCACCCGCAAGGCGATCACCTCAATCCGCTCCACCCTCGCGGTCTACCAGCGGCGCAAGGTACCCGGCGCCGCCGATCTCGCCCGCCGCGCCCGCGAGGCCCTCGCTTAGCATGCCCGACAACCAGTCCGACGAAGGGACCCCCATGACCCAGCAGACCGACGACCAGCCGAAGGCCCTCAAGCCGGCGCTCGAATCGATGACCCTGCTGGTCGCCGCGGTGATCGTCCACGACAAGGCCACCAACCGCGTCGTCCTCCTCCAGCGCAGCGAGAACGCCAAGTTCGCCCAGGGCATGTGGGACCTGCCGGTCGGCAAGAGCGAACCCGGCGAGCCCATCACTGAGACCGCAGCCCGTGAGCTCTACGAAGAGACCGGCCTCACGGTGAAGCCCGAGTCCCTCAAGGTCGCCCACATCATCCACGGAGCCTGGGGCGTCGAAGCCCCCAACGGCTTCCTCACCGTCGTCTTCACCGCTCACGAATGGGCCGGCGAACCCGAGAACCGCGAACCCCGCAAGCACGCCCAGGTCCGCTGGGTCGACGCCGACGCCATTCCCGAGGAGTTCGTGGACACCACCTCAAGCGCCCTCCACCGGTACTTCGCGGGGGGCCCGGAGGTCTCCCTCGACGGCTGGCAATAGCGGTACCAACCGCAGACCTGACCGGTCGCCGAGGGCAAGCCCTCGCCACTCGTGTTCGGCAAACCAAGATCGGCCGCATGATGCCCGCACCAGTCACCAGGAGCGTTGCCGTCCCATGGCAGACACCACCACCCGCGTCCGCGAACTCAACCCCTAGCGCCAGTACTCGGACCTCGTCGCCGCGGGCACCAAGACCTTCGAGGTACGGGTGAAATAGGCGCACCTCTCCAACCTCGCCGCCAGGGGCATCATCCGCTTCCGTATCAAGGCCACCGACGAGACCTGCGAGGTGAAAATCGAGAGACGAGTGAGGCAGGTTGGATGAACGAGTCAACTCATTGCTTGTTGATCATAGTCGCCTTGGCGCAAAGTCAGGCTCTGGGTCGCACCCCATCGTCGCATCCCACACAATCTTCGATGTCGATGTCATTTACCGACTTGCAGCCGTTGCAACTCCAGTGTGTTGGCGCAGGCAAGACCTGATGCGCTCCCTTCGGTCGGACCGACAGGTCAACGTCTCGGCGCAGCGCTTGCATGATCGATCCATCGGAGTCAAGATCCGATGTAATTGAGACTGCCATCCCTGCCGCATATCGATAATCTGCTGAATCTGAGGAAGCAGCTCGCGTTAGCAACGACAGGCGTTGATCGCCAGCAGTCATAATAGCAATTACATAGAGTAGGCCCGCTCTAAACCGCGACCAACTCGACATATCCTGATTGAACAGCTCCTGACTGTCCCACGGAACTCGATCTCCATTCAAGTTGCCGAGCACATTTGCTGCCGCACATGCCACCCAGGACGAATCTGCTTCGAGGCATGCCAGCAACATCAACTGCTGTTCGACAGTAAGAACTTGCTCCAAGTTGGGCAACAACGATGGCTTCACCAACGGCGTCGTGACTGCAACAAGCCAATCATCGAGGATAGATTCCGACTCGATCGTCTGCTGAAGATGGCGTGCTTGGGTGGCTACAGCGGGCTTATCGATGCCGTACGCGTCCGCTATCGCGTCGAGCCAGGCACGGCGAATCGCTGAGGTGTCTTGGATGAACGCACGATCAATCTCAGTTGCCGCGGTTTCAGGATATCCGGTCGCAGCGAGTAGATCGCCGAGATCAGTAAGAGACCAGAGGTTCTCGCATGTGGAATCCGAGCATTGGTCTCCAAGCGAGGCCATATCGGATAGCAGCGCCGCCCTGTCCTCCCTCATTCTGGACGCCCAGTCACGCATTCCTGCGGCGATGTTCCCCCAGCGCCGACTTGTGTCAAATCCCGCACGTGCGAGTTCGGTGAAGATTCGCTCAGCAATACGACCAGGTGCGCGCATCGCAATCTCGAACACTCGCTCGCCTGAGCCATCAGGAAGCTCGCCAAGGTTTTTAGCTGCGGCCAAAGCGACCTGCTCCAGCCCGGGTGTGAGGCGGCCTCCGCTGACCATCTCAAACCTACGCCGAGCCTTCTGAATAACCTCTGACTCCAGTGGAAGAGGAATCACAAGCGCTTCATTGACAGCAGCAATACCAGCTCTACTCAGTGGGTAAGTGTCCGTTCTCGCATCCGTCAACTCGCACAGGGCAATCGCAATCACCTCGGCGCGTCCGTCAAGCTCAGCATTTGTTATCAGGTTCGCCCGCTGGCTTCTCAACGCTGGCGGCAGCGCAAGCAGGCAAGCAACTTCCACAAAAGGCCACGGGCCGGCATCGCGCGTTTCATCCCAGAGCGTCGGGAACCACTCCGGAGGGTTGCTAGGGCCACGCTTGGCGGGTGGTTTACCCTCGAGGGACGCGACGGCTCCGTTTGCAAGTTCAACTAGAGTGCGTTCCATTTCACTGCCTGAAAGCGTCACTATGCCGCGGACTGCGAAATCAGCCACCATAATAGTTGCTTCTGGCCGAGAAGCGGCTCCGACTTCGAGAAGCGCCTCAGTCATTCGGGGATCAAGTCCGGCAGCAAGCGCGATCGCACCATCAGAGTCCGTGTAGTCGAGGGCTTGGCGCAGCCAAGCCCTCAATTCTTCCGGCTCACAAGCCCTCGCCCACATGGCCGTAGCGATTTCGGCAAAGACTTTACTCCGAGTGGTAAGTTCACCTGCGGCGTTCACAACGAATACAGCAACGTGCTCGTCCCAGAAACGGAGCACATGCTCTGCCACCTCTTGAGCTGCAGCAGGTGGCATGGCCCAGTGATTGGGATCCCTCAGCATCCCAATCAGGGATTCAAGCGCCTTTTCACGCGTAGGAGTTGCCCCACCGTCAAGGATCCGCCCGAGCACGACGAACCCGCGGAGCAACATGGACGTCGTCAGCGCGGGCGACCACGGTCGGGCCGGGTCAAGGGTGCCTCGCAGCTGTTCCCACCTTCCAACAGACTGCTCTACCGCCCGATGCAACAACGCCGCACGCCCCTTTGGGAGATCCGCATCCGACGCGTTCGCACAAATGAGTGCCAGCAAGATAGCCAGCAATGGCACCGCGAGGAGGTGCTCGTGCTGCTTCTTTGCGTCTTTGATCCAAGCACGCCGCGTTGCCAACCACACTGCTCGGTTCGGCTCGGAAAACCGCGCATCGGCACATGCAACGAGAATGCTGTCGACCGTCTCGCTGAGATCCTTCGGACATGCGAGTTCCACGCGCGGCAGCCCAAGGCGAGCGGCTGGGAGTTGGGCATTCGCCCGTGTCGCCAATACAAAGCCACAAGCCGGGTTCAAGGAAGCAAGGATTGTAGCGAGCTGCTGCGCGACCCACGGGGCGCGAGCGCCGCATTCATCAAGCCCGTCACAAAGGACAATTGCGCGCCCATGCAAAAGTTCTTCAGTCAGATATTCAGCAAGCGGTGCACGTTCCGCACTTGACACAGTGTCCGATGCGGCACCGTCGATTATACCGTCAACAGTCAGGCGTTCTGGCTGCTGTTTCATCGAGCGTGGCAACGACACGGGAATCGGAATTGGGGCGTCAGGGTGGGTTGCGCAGTGGGCCGCGATCTCACGCAATGCAACTGACTTGCCCGATCCCGGTTGACCAACGACGAGCATGCGACGCCAACGCCTTAGATACTGAAGTAGAAAGTGGGATGTGCGCTCGCCCTCAATATCGATCTGGAGGCCATCGATAAGATCGTCGACGACGATAGGCGGTAGGTCTTCGGCAAGTAGGCTGAGATCGATCCTCCCAGCATCTTCCTTGAGCTGAGTGCGGTAGTTACTAATGGCAGTCAGGCGGGAGGCCGCTCGCATGGCAGCCGGACCTCCCTGGTCCGCAGTAACGGTCAAGCCTGCGGAATTTAGGGTCACGACCCAGTCGTCAACGGAGCTTCCGAGCGCTTCACCCGCCTGCCGATGAAAGAGATCAGCTAGGGTACTCACAGCACGCTGTCCCTGCAGGTCGGCGACGACAAAATCCATCAGGGCCGCCAGGAGAGCTCGGTGCGATGCTGGGCCAGTTGAGCTGGGTAGGTGCAAGACACGCACCCGATCGAGCACTGGCTCGCAAACATTTGGGGGAAGCAAGTCAACGAGAATTTTGAATGCCTTTTGTTCGTCCCCGGTCTCCATACGTAGGCCCGCACGATGGCGTCGCAAAGCTCGGTCCAGATTCCTTACCGGGCCGACAAATTCTTCACCGGCAATAACCAGAAGGTCATCAGGGCCAAGCACAGGAAACTGCCCTACCCAGCCAGTCACAGTCTCCTTAAGCGGTCGCCCACGGTCGATTTTACGCTTCGCAGACACGTAGGCTCGACGCCCATCGGAAAAGGTAACACGAATATCATCAGTAGGATCACTGGTCTCGAAATCTAGCCGAACGGGATGTGCCCCGCCCGGCAAATCCAACCCCAAAACCGGTCGGCTGCGGAGCCCATGAACAACCAAATGCGTAGCTAATTCACACCGAAAAACACTGCCGACTTCACCAGCCTGGCCTGCTCTGCTCAACGCAGCCACACCCCACTCTCATGTCGAACGCGCGCAACGGGAAAAGCGGCGCACCGCGTGATTCAAGGATTCCATCCAACTGTTTTGCTGGCAACCTCGCCCTCGACCGATACCTGAACCTCGTCCGCGCTTTCCTCCTCGGCCTCCGCCAGCTCTTCTACACGCCTCGCACTGCCGTGAGGGTTGGCTGGCGGTCACCGTCTGTTGTAGTAGCTCGGCATAGTAGAAGCCGCACTCACCACGGGGCAGGTCGAGACGCCTTTCCCAGCGGACGGCCAGCCGCTTGAAATGGTGTAGGACCGAGAAGTTCTGCTCGACGACGTAGCGGAGCTTGCCCAGGCCCTTCATGTTCGGGGAGCCTCTGCGGGAAATCACCGGCAGGATCCGGCGCCTGCGCAGTTCACGCCGGTTGGGATTGCTGTCGTACCCCTTGTCACCGAGCAGGGCCGCACCAGACCCTGGCCCTGATAGCCACGCAGGGCAACCTGCGAGGCGGAGTAGCCGTCCAAGAACCCCTCGCTCCAACGAACGTACGGCCCCAGACTTTCTGATCCGCGGAGGCGTTACCGCACACCCCCAGTCCGCACACAGTCCGCAGGACACCCGATCACGACCGTCACACCCCATCGCTAGCCATCAGCAAAAGGCCAGGTCAGCGACCCACAGGTAAGATCCCCGCAGGTCACCAATCTGGCCAATTACTTGGAGACCAAGAAGGCTTGATCAGTCCTGGGCCGCCTGATCCGCGTCCGCGCGGGTCGCAGCGCCCACCTGTCCGCACCCGGTCCGCGGGCCGCCGTTCACGGCGACCCTGACGGAGCGGGTGCGGTCTTCTTTTGTCTGACGGGTCAGTCGTCAGCGCGACAGGGGAGGCTCTAGTGTCCTCGCTTGTGACTGAACCTCCCTCGCACCTCCGTGCGACAGCGGATGCCTACGACGCCGTCGCCGTCCGCTACGCCGCACTCCCCCGCAATGATCTTGACGCTCTTGCGCCGGATCGCGCGGTGCTCACCGCGTTCGCCGAACTCACGCGGACCACCGATGCCGGGCCCGTCGCCGAGCTTGGATGTGGCCTTGGACGTGTGACCGTGCACCTGCGGGACCTGGGGCTGGATGTCTTCGGCGTCGACCTGTCACCGGTGATGATCGGTCTCGCCCGCGCGGCATACCCGGACCTGCGGTTCGAGGTCGGTTCCATGGACGCCCTGGACCTGGCCGACGGCACGCTGCAAGGCATCGTGTCCTGGTATTCGGTCATCCACACCCCGCCGCAGGACATGCCCTCGTACTTCGCCGAGTTCCGGCGGGTACTCGCGCCTGGCGGCCACCTCTTGCTCGCCTTCTTCGAGTCAGAGGGTGAGCCGGTCACGGCGTTCGACCACAAAGTGGCGAGAGCTTACCGGTGGCCGATCGACGACCTCGCGGAGCTGGCCGGCGAAGCTGGATTCGTCGAAGTCGGCCGGATGCTGCGGGAGCCGGGCGAGGACGAACGGTACCGCAGGGGTCACCTGTTGATGCGTACAGGAAAGTGACTCAGCGATCGCGGGGCCGCGAAGAAGCTCGGTCACCCGTGCGGGTGGTCCGTGCGGGCTGCGCGGCGTGTTGGGGTGACAGGTGTCGCTAGTACTGGTCCGTCCGGACGAGATGGAGGGATCCGTATGCGCACGCTCAGCTTCCTGGTCTCCACGCTCCTTGTCGCCACCGCAGTTGTCGTGGGTGCCGCGCCGGATGCCGGCGCCGAGCCCGATGACACGGTCAGTACCACCGTCGAGAAGGCCATCGAGAACCTGCCGGTCGCCGCCGAGGAGAGTTCCGGGTACAGCGCGGGGAAGTTCAGGCACTGGACCGATCCGGACCAGGACGGCTGCGACACACGGGCCGAGGTGCTCATCGCGGAGGCGACCACTCCGCCCGCCGTCGACGGGCGGTGCACCATCACGGGCGGTGCTTGGCACTCGTACTACGACAAGACGGACCACTCCGGCGCCGGTGCCCTCGGCGTCGACCATCTGGTGCCGCTCGCCGAGGCGTGGCGCAGCGGGGCGTCAGGATGGACCGCCGAGGAGCGGGAGCGGTTCGCGAACGACATGGGCGATCCGAGGGTGCTCGCCGCCGTGACCGCCGCCGAGAAGCGCCGCAAGGGGGACAAGGATCCGGCGCGGTGGGAACCGTCCGACGACAGTGCGGACTGCCGGTACATCGCCGAGTGGGCAGCGGTGAAGGGGCGTTGGAAGCTGGCGGTGGATCCGGGCGAGCTGGCGGCGTTGCAGAACATGGTGGCGAAATGCCCGATGGAGGAGATCACCTACGAGCTGGCCCTCTGACGCGGCCTCGGTCGGGGCGACGGTCAGGGGGAAGGGGGCAGAGGTCAGGGGGCAGGCGTCAGGGGGTCGACGGGCCGGTCAAGTGCCGGTAGCTGTCCGGGTTCTCCCTGAGGTAATCGGCGAAGGCGGTGGCCGGGCGGCCGGTGAGGCGGGGCACCGCGTCGGAGACCTCCGCCATCTCACCGTTCGCCATGGCCTCGTACGACGACACCCACCCCTGCACCTTCCACGGCTCGGCGTTGTACCGCTCGCGTGAGGCGTACGCCTCCTCGCGCGTCTCCGGTACGTAGCTGATCGCGCGGCCCGTGGCGCGGGTCAGCTCCTCCGCGATCTCGGCGAGCGACAGGGCCTGCGGGCCGGTCAGGTCGTACGTGGCACCGTCGTGACCGTCGAGGTCCTCCAGCTCGGCGAGGAGTACGGCGGCTGCCGCGTCCGCGATGTCCTCGTGCGCGACGGCCGAGACGCGCCCTTCGCCGGCCGGGCCGCGGATGACACCGTCCTGCCCGGCCATGGCGGGGAACTCCGCCTGGTAGAAGCTGTCGCGCAGGAAGGTGTGGCGCACGCCGGTGGAGCGGATGTACTGCTCGGTGTGCCAGTGGTCGCGGGCGAAGGTGAAGGTCGCGTCCGGCGCCGCGCCCAGGAGGGACACGTACACGATCCGCTCGACGCCGGCCGCGACGGCCGCGTCCACGGCGGTCTTGTGCTCCCGCACCCGGCCGGGGCTCTCGTGCGCGGAGACGAGGAAGAGCGTGCCGGCGCCGTCCACCGCGGCGCGCATCGCCTCAGCGTCACCGTAGGAGGCGGGCGGCGCCTTGACCGCGCCCGGCAGGCCGGGCAGGCGGGCGGGGTCGCGGCCGAGCAGGAGCTGGGAGACGCCGGCGCCGGCGAGGCGGCGTGCGACACGTCCGCCGATCCGGCCGCTCGCTCCGGTGACGGCGATTGCTGGGGTCATGGAGAGTGTCCTTTGCTGCTGCGTCCTGCGTCGCTTTAGGACGGCGGTGACGACCGTCCCCTACAGCGTCAATGGACCGCGGCCCGGGAGCATTCCTTCGTACGGCCATTGGCACCATCGCTGCGGACGATCACCACGGCGGCCAGGCCCACCGCCAGGCCGACAGCGGTCTGCGCGCCGAAGGGCTCGCCGAACATCAGGGCTCCCCAGACGGCGGTGACCGGCGCCATCAGGAACATGAGCGTGTTGACCGCGGTCACCCCGGAGCGCCGCAGGACGAGCCAGTACAGGCCGTACCCGCCGAAGGTCGCGAGTACGACGAGCCAGCTGATCGCCAGCCAGAACGACGGTTCGGCGGGCGGCAGCGCCGCTCCCGAGGCCGCCGCGAGGGCGGTGAAGACGACGGCGCTGGTGGCGCAATGGACGGTCAGAGCGCGCCGACCGCCGCCTGGCGGAGCAGGTCGCGGAGGGTCAGCCCGCGCCACGCGCTTCTGGTGAGGGTGGCGGCGACAACGGCCAGCACGAGTGCCAGGGGCAGGAAGCGCCACATCAGGATCGTCACCGCGTCGGCGCTCCCCGCACCGAGCTTCGCTCCGATGAAACCGGAACTCCAGCAGAGTACGAACGCGGCGGAAAGCAGGACGTTCATGCGGGCACCCACCTCGCCAGGTATACGGATCGGTCTACTTCCACTCCCGCCACTATACAGATCGGTATAGTGGTACGCATGAGCAGCAGCACCAGCACGAGCACCGTGGAACCCCGCCGCGTCTCCATGACCCCAGGCGCACAGCGCGCCCTGGACGCCGCCTCGCGGCTGTTCTACGAGCACGGCATCCACGCCGTGGGGGTGGACCTCATCGCCGCCGAAGCGGGCGTCACGAAGAAGACGCTCTACGACCGCTTCGGCTCCAAGGAACAGATCGTCGTGGAGTACCTGGCCGCCCGCGACGAGCGCTGGCGCGCCTTCCTCGCCGAGCGGCTGAAGAGCGAACAGGGGGCGGCGGAAAGGATCCTGGCCGTGTTCGACGCCTCGCGCGCGTGGGCGGAGGAGAACAGCCCCAGGGGGTGCAGCATGGTCAACGCCCACGCCGAGATCAGCGATCCCTCCCACCCGGCGTACGCGATCATCACCGGCCAGAAGAAGTGGATGCTCGCCCTCTTCACCGACCTCGCCAGGGGCATCGACCGGGGCCGGGACCGGCAGCGGAATCGAGAGCGGGGCGGCGGCAGCGCCGCTCAGCTCGGGCGCACGCTCATGCTGCTCCATGAAGGGGCGCTCGTCGCGCACGGCCTCGGCATCTTCAAGGACCCGGTCGCCCAAGCCCGCGCAGAGGCGGGCCGCCTCATCGGGGCAAGCGGGCCACGCGGGGCGGGCGGGGCAAGCGGGGCAGGCGGGGCAGACCGGAAAGGCGCGACGGGGGGCACGTCCGCGTAGGGCCGCCCCCGTACGTCAAGCCACCGCGCTTCCCGCCGGCAGCGGGCTCTCGTTGCGCAGCAGCCACTGCCGGTACCCGGGCGCCCGCATCGCCGCGTCGTGGTACGCGGCCTCCAGATCGGCGTACACCGCCGCCGCCTCGGTGAAGCCCGGCCGCCACACGAGCAGCAGCCGGACGGCGAGGGGGTCGCCGCGCAGCGGCCGGATCGCCATGTCGTCGCGCGGCCCCGACGTCGGCTGGCAGGGTGCGACAGCCTCGCCCATCACGATCAGCGACGCCGCGGTGTGGTAATCCCCGCGCAGGACGGGCGGATCGAGACCGGCCGCGGCGAAGACGCGTCGCAGTCCGTCCCATTCGCCGTCCACCGTGGGGTCGATCATCCACCGGTCACCGGCTAGGTCCGCCAGCTCCACCACGGACCGGCCGGCCGCCGGATGATCCCGTGACATCGCGATGAACTGCGGTTCCCGCTCGACCAGTACGCGCTGTTCGAGCCCGGCAGGCACCCGCAGCGCGGACCCCTCCACCTCGTGCACGAAGGCGACATCGAGCTGCCCGGCCGCGAGCAGCCGGAGCAGCGTATGAGCCGATACGTCGACATGGAGGGAGGTGTCGGTCTCCGGCAGCCGCGTACGGAGTCTGCGAAGCCACCCGCCGATGACCCGGCTCGCGGTGGCTCCGATACGCAGGTGCGGGCCCCCCGAGGAACGGGCCGCGGCCGCTCTCGTCTCGGCCACGAGCACACCCATCTGCTCGACGAGCGGACGCGCCCTGCTGAGCACCGAACGCCCCAGCGGCGTCGGCCGGCACCCGGTGCGCTCGCGCGAGAACAGTTCCGCGCCCAGGAAGTTCTCGATCCGGCGGAGCTGCGTGGTCAGCGACGGCTGGCTCATCCCGAGCGTACGGGCGGCTTTGTGCAGGCTGCCGGTGTCGGCGATGGCGCACAACGCACGAAGGTGCCTGACCTCGAGCTCCATGACCCGAGCCTAAGGCGGGTCCCGTGGGCCACACCAGACGCCATAACCCCAGGAATCGCCTCTGTTTTGAGGCGGGTTGGCGGGGTGATGCGCTCGCACTATCACTTGTTGGCATCATCCCCGGCGGGCGAGCGGGCCCCGACACTCTCCCTACCCAACCGTTTGACATGAACGGAACGAGTAGGAGCCCCCCACATGAACATGCGGCACCCCAGAACCCTTCTCACCACCGCCCTCGGCCTCGGCCTCGCCGCCGCCACCCTCGGCGCGGTGCCCGCGACGGCGGCGCCTTCGGTCTCGCACGACACGCACGACTCGCGCGTCTCGCACAACTCATACATCTCGTACGAGAAGTCCAAGGAGAACGCCGCCGCCAACAAGGCCTTCTTCGACGCCGTGAAGAAGTCGGTCGCCGAGAAGCGCGCCGCGACCCCCGGCACCCTGGCCGTCACCGTCGTCTACTCCGCGGCGAACGCGCCCACGTTCCGCACCCAGATAGCCAGGAGCACCCAGATCTGGAACAGCTCCGTCACCAACGTGAAGCTCCAGGAAGGCTCCAACCCGGACTTCGTCTACCGCGAGGGCAACGACCCGCGTGGCTCGTACGCCAGCACCGACGGCCACGGCAGCGGGTACATCTTCCTCGACTACCGCCAGAACCAGCAGTACAACTCGACCCGCGTCACCTCCCACGAGACCGGTCACGTGCTGGGCCTGCCCGACCACTACTCGGGTCCGTGCAGCGAGCTGATGTCCGGCGGCGGCCCCGGCACGTCCTGCCAGAACGCCACCCCGGACCAGCGCGAGCGCAGCCGCGTCAACCAGCTCTGGCAGAACGGCTTCGTCCCGGCCTCCTGACCCCGACGGGCGTCGAGGGAACCCGTCGGACCCCGACGAACCCCGGCTCCAGGATTGCCCCGTACACGCACAGTCGTCCCCCGACCAGCCACCAGGGGAGCCGTCTCGCGAGTACGGGGCATCTTCCCGCCGGAACGGGAAGAGGGGACCTTCTAGCCCGCCGCCTCCGCGGCCACCGGCTCCGGCGGCGTCGGCCTCTCCCCCCGCACCTGCGGAAACGCACCGCGGTACCCCGTCCCCGGCCCCTGCGCCGGCCTGCGCTCGAAATCCGCGCACGCCCACGTCTCCTGCACGAAGCCGGACCGCAGATCCCACAGCTCGAACAGCTCGCGCTCGCCCTCGACCGCCCGGTACTCGTCCTTGAACCCCCGGAAGCAAGCCAGGTTCCCGAACAGACCGCTCCCCGCGGGGTGGTAGTCGGAGAAGGCGCAGGAAATGCACGCCCGCAGATACGCACCGGCCGGCAGCCGCCGCTGGATCACCGTCAGCGCGTGCTCGAAGTCGGTCTCCGCACGCTCCGACTCGTACGCCGCACCGTCGAAGTGCAGGGTCAGCGCCAGGTGTTGCCGGTCGACGCCACCCCCGGGAAGCCGCTTCCCCAGCGTGAGCAGGCAGCTGAGCGTGGCCCGGTGGACCCGCCCATCGGCGTACACCGGTATTGGAATGTCCCATTCGAGTATGCAGTCGCACAGCGGGCCACGCGCCGGCGCGAACCCCGCGCCGTCGGGCTGCGGTCCGGCCACGGGTTCCAGCGCGGCAAAGCTGTCGCCCTCGAAGTCGACTCCCCTGATGCGGGTACGCAGCCGCTGTCCGTCCGCCGCGAAGGTGACGGCGACGGCACCCTCGCGGTCGCGGTACCAGCCGGCCCATGGCTCTCCTGTCATGCCCGGGACTTTAGCCCGTTCGAACGTGAGCCCGCCGAACAGCCCTGGGTTCAGCGCCTCTTGCTGTACATCAGGACGACGGTGCCGTTGTCGAAGGTCCGGGTCGATGCGAGCGTGAAGTCGAACACGCCGAACTCGGCGGAGAACACCGGAACGCCCGAACCGGTCACGATCGGGTAGACCTTGACGATCAGTTCGTCGATCTCCTCCAGGAGCTGCGCGGCGAGATTCGCCCCGCCCGCCAGGTAGATACCGAGCCCGTCCTCCTGCTTGAGTTCCCGGACCTTGGCGGCGACATCGCCGGAGATGACCTCGACTTCGGGGTCGATCGACTTGTCGACGCTGCGCGACACGACGTACTGGCGCAGGTGCCTGTACGGGCTGGTGATCCCGAGCTCCAGCGCCGCGTCGTACGTGGCCCGCCCCTGAAGCATCGTGTCGAAGTGCTTGTTCTCCAGGTCGTCCACGCCCAGGTGCTGTCGCACGTGGGTGGGGAGGCAGTCCGGGTACTCGCCGACGAGGAAGTCCTTCAGGAAGGAATCGCTCACCGGGTAGAAGTCGAACGCGCCCTCCGGCGCCGCGATGAAGCCGTCGATGGACATACCGACGTAATATGTGAGCTTGCGCAAGCTGATCCTCTGGCCGGAAGGAAAGGCACGGGCGGCGGGGTCACCGGACCGCGTCAACCACTACGGCCATAGTGCTTCACCCGTAGTGGTTGCGCAAGCCACTTGTTCGAAGCGATCGAGGTGCCGGGTGCCGCGCTCAGCGCACCGGCTCGCGCCACATGGGCCACATGGGCGGGCCGTCGGGCAGCTCGACCGTACGGCCGGTGAAGGCGAACCCGAGCCGCTCGTACAGCTTGCTGCTGCGCGCGCTGCTCGCCTCCAGATAGGCCGGTACGCCGTCCCGGTCGCAGCGGTCGAGGACCGGCTGAATCAGGGCCGTGCCGAGCCCCTCCCCCTGACGGTCGGGCGAGACTCCGATGAGGAGCAGATACTCGTGCGCCCGGTCGTGCGGATGCACCTCGCCCATCAGCCGGCCGACGAGCTCCGCGCGTTCGTTGTCCGGGTCGGCGGTCTCCCTCATCCGTACGGGAGTGTCGTCCTCCTCCGGCACCCCGGCCGGCACCTGGAGCCAGAGGGCCGCCGCCGATCCGTCCTCCGTTACGTCGACCCGCCCCTCGCTCAGGGCCACATCGAGGAAGACGCCGAGGAACGCGCCGTGCACGCGGCCGCGGTGCGCCCGGTCGGGGAAGACCCAGCAGCTCACCGGGTCGTCCATGAAGGCCGCGTCCAGCAGCCGCACGAGCGCCTCACGGTCGCTCTCCCCCGCCTGTCGTATCTCCACGCCCACGGTCCGGCCTCTTCTCTCCAGGATCAGGATGATCCGTCATCTGAACTGACGTGTCCGATCCTAGAGTTGACGGCGGCGGGCGCCCGGGTTCCCCCGGACGCCCGCCGCCGTCCATGCCCCCGGTCAGCGTGTTCTGCGGGTGACGAACTCGGCGAGCGAGAGCAGGTCACCCGCCGCCTCCAGGTCCGGCACCGCGCGCGACAGATGCTGTACGGCCGTGGCCATCCGGTCCGCCGCGTGCCCCTGCGCCCAGTCCCTGCCGCCCGCCCGGTCGACGGCCTCGGCCGCGCGCCGGACGGCAGCCCCGTCCAACGGCCCCGCGTACAGGGCGGCGAGCTCGGCGGCGGCCTCGGTGCCCGAGGTCAGCGCCGCAACCACCGGGAGGGACTTCTTGTGGGCCACCAGATCGGCGCCCGCCGGTTTGCCGGTGTGGGAAGGGTCGCCCCAGATCCCGATCAGGTCGTCGATGAGCTGGAAGGCCAGGCCGGCCTCCCTGCCGAACGCGTCCATGGCCGCGACCTCGTCCTCCTCCGCGCCCGCGTAGAGCGCGCCGAGAGCGCACGCGCAGCCGAGCAGGGCTCCGGTCTTCGCCTCGGCCATGGCGAGGCACTCTTCGAGCGACACGTCCCGGGGTCCGCGCCGCTCGAATTCGCAGTCGGACTGCTGTCCCGCGCACAGCTCGACGACGCAGGCGGCCAGCCGCGCCGACGCCTTGGCCGCCGCCGGGTGCGGATCCTCGGCGAGCAGCCGCAGCGCGAGGGCGCACATCGCGTCCCCGGTGACGATCGCGGCCGGTACGCCGAAGACCGTCCAGGCGGTGGGCCGGTTCCTGCGCGTCGGGTCCTCGTCGATGACGTCGTCGTGGAGCAGCGTGAAATTGTGGGCGAGCTCCACGGCGGCCGCCGCCCGTACGGCCCGGCCCGGTTCCCCGCCGAGCGCCTGGGCGGCGGCGAGGACGAGAGCCGGCCTGATCGCTTTGCCGGCCAGTCCCGCGGCCGGTGTGCCGTCGGCCCGCTCCCAGCCGAAGTGGTACATCGCGATCCGCCGTATGGACCCGGGCAGACTCTCCACGCCGGTGCGCAGTTGGGGATCGACGGTGCTGCGGGTCCGTTCCAGGAGGGCTGCCGCCTCGTGCCCCTCGGTGGCGGCCGCTTCCGCTCTGGTCGTGGTCACGGTGACTTCCTCCAGCAGTGCTCGTACGGTGCCCACCGGCCGGGGGCACGGACCGCCTGTGCGAGTGCCGGGCTCAGTGCCACCTGCCGATCTCGACGTTCTCCAGGACACCGAGCGCGTCCGGCACCAGCACCGCCGCCGAGTAGTACGCCGTGACCAGGTACCGGATGATCGCCTGCTCGTCGATGCCCATGAAGCGCACCGACAGGCTCGGCTCGATCTCGTCCGGGATACCGCTCTGCTGGAGTCCGATGACGCCCTGCTCGGCCTCGCCCGTACGCATGCAGATGATCGAGGTCGTACGCGCGTCACTCACCGGGATCTTGTTGCAGGGGAAGATGGGCACACCGCGCCAGGTGGGCACCCGGCTGCCGCCGATCTCGATGCTCTCCGGGTTCAGACCGCGCTTGTTGCACTCGCGGCCGAAGGCGGCGATGGCGCGGGGGTGGGCCAGGAAGAGCTTCGAGCCCCGCCGCCGCGACAGCAGCTCGTCCATGTCGTCCGGGCTGGGCACGCCGTCGTGCGGCTGGAGGCGCTGCCCGTAGTCGCAGTTGTGGAGCAGTCCGAACTCACGGTGGTTGATGAGTTCGTCCTCCTGGCGCTCGCGCAGCGCCTCGACGGTGAGCCGCAACTGCTGCTCGGTCTGGTTCATCGGCTGGTTGTAGAGGTCCGCGACCCGGCTGTGGACCTTGAGGACGGTCTGCGCGACGCTCAGTTCGTACTCGCGCGGCGCCGCGTCGTAGTCGACGTACGTGTGCGGGACGACGGGCTCGCCGACGTGGCCCGCGGACAGGTCGATGGGCGCCTCGCCGTACTTGTTGGTGCGCTGGCGGGGCAGCGACCGTACGCGCGTGAGGTGATCGCGCAACGTTTCCGCACGGTCGGCGAGCGTCATGACGGACTGGCGGGACAGCGTCAGCACCGTGCACGCGGTCGCGGCGCGGACCGTGCACGTCCAGGTGCCTTCCTCCTCGACGAGCGCCTGGTCGCCGAAGTACGCCCCGTCGGCGAGGACGCCGAGCACGGCTTCGGCGTCGTACGCGCCGTCCGCGACCTTTTCCACCCGGCCGTGGGCCAGCAGGTAGACCGTGTCCGCGGCACCGCCGGCGGTCGCGATCACGTCTCCTGCCGCGAACTCCCGCTGCTCGCACCGCTGCGCCAGCTCGGCCAGCACCTCCTCGTCGCCGTACGTGCGCAGCGCCGGCAGCTCTTTCAGCTCGCCCGGAATGACCTCTACGCGCTCCCCGGTCTGTACGAAGGTCACTCGCCCGTCGCCCATGGCGTAACTGAGCCGGCGGTTCACCCGGTACGTACCGCCCTGGACCTGGACCCATGGCAGCATCCGCAGCAGCCACCGCGAGGTGATCTCCTGCATCTGCGGTGCGGACTTGGTGGTGGTGGCCAAGTTCCGCGCTGCGGCCGTGCCGAGACTCTGCTGCGGCTGTGTCTGCTGTTCGCGGATCTCGGAACCTGCCTCGACCGACATCTGACTCCCTCTTGATCACGAGCTGCCCGGCTGCAACAAGCCTTCCAGCGGGGGGAGTCACGGCGCCATTACACAAAAGTGTGTGACTGGATCACCGGACGGCGGGGCACGTCGCACGGCTCCGGGACGAACGGACCCGTGCGGGAGGTGTCCGAATCAGCTCGCACGTGGTCCGAACACATAGCCGTGGCAGCGGAGTTCGGGTACAAGCAGCGTACGAGATGGTGCGCGACTCACCTAAGGAGGCGGTCATGGCCTCACCCATGTCCGCGAGCAGATTCCTCGACGTACTGAGAGACGAGGGCATCAACGTCGTCCAGGTCGGCGACTGGCGTACGCACAACCGCAACCACAAGGGCCCCTGGGGGCCTGTGCACGGCGTGATGATCCACCACACCGTCACCTCCGGCACCTCCAAGACCGTCCGCATCTGCCGCGACGGCTATCCGGGACTCCCCGGTCCGCTCTGCCACGGCGTGATCGCCAAGAGCGGCTCCATCCATCTGGTCGGGTACGGCCGCGCCAACCACGCGGGGCTGGGCGACGACGACGTACTGCGCGCGGTCATCGCCGAGAGGGCCCTGCCGCGCGACAACGAGTCCAACACCGACGGAAACCGGCACTTCTACGGCTTCGAGTGCGAGAACCTCGGCGACGGCAAGGACCCCTGGCCCGAGGCGCAGCTCGAAGCCATCGAGCGGGCGGCGGCCGCGGTCTGCCGGCACCACGGGTGGAACTCCCGGTCGGTGATCGGCCACCTGGAATGGCAGCCGGGCAAGATAGACCCCCGCGGATTCTCCATGAGCACGATGCGCGCGCGGATCCAGGACCGCCTCGCGTGACGCTCGTGTGATGACCGTGACGCGCGTGGTGACGCGCGTGGCGACAATGGGTGCGTGACCCACGAAGCGCTCGACCTCTCCCGCCTGCGGCCGCGGCTGCCGTCGCCGCTGCGGGAGTCCGAGGACGAGCGCTTCAGCCGTCGCGGCGTACGGCTGCTGCTCAAGCGTGACGATCTGATCCACCCGGACCTGCCGGGCAACAAATGGCGCAAGCTGGAGCTGAACCTGCGGGCGGCGGCGGGGCGGACGGTGCTGACGTTCGGCGGCGCGTACTCGAACCACCTGCGGGCGACGGCCGCGGCCGGGCGGCTGCTGGGCTTTCCGACGATCGGTGTCGTACGGGGCGACGAGCTGGCCGGGCGGCCCCTGAATCCCTCCCTGGCCCGGTGTGCGGCGGACGGCATGCGGTTGCACTTCGTGGACCGGGCGACGTATCGGGCGAAGGCGGAGCCGGAGGTGCTGGCCGCCATCGTGGCCGAGGCGAGTGCCGCCGCCGCGCGGGGCCTTCTCCCCACCCCGCCCCTTCCCGAACCGGGGCTCCGCCCCCAACCCCGCTCCTCAAACGCCGGAGAGGCTGAAAGTTGCCCCAAACGGCAAAGCCGACTGCAGCCGCACACGTCCCGGCCGGGAAACGGCGGGGTGGGGAATCTCTACGTCGTCCCCGAGGGCGGCAGCAACGTCCTCGCCGTGCAGGGGTGTGTCGCGCTGGGGACGGAGTTGCGCGGCGTCGCCGACGTCGTCGGGGTCGCGTGCGGCACCGGCGGCACCATCGCCGGGCTCGCGGCGGGGTTGGGGTCCGCGCAACGCGCCATCGGATTCCCGGTGCTCAAGGGCGGCTTCCTCGGCGACGAGATACGCGCGCTCCAGGACGCCGCCTTCGGCGCCCCCGCCGGCGACTGGACGCTGGACGACCGTTTCCACTGCGGCGGATACGCCCGTACCACTCCCGAACTCGAAGCGTTCGCCGCGGACTTCGAAGAACGGCACGGGCTGCCGGTGGAGCGGGTCTACGTCGCCAAGATGCTGCACGGACTGACCACACTCGCCACCGAGGGAGCCTTCCCGCCGGGCACCACCGTCGCGGCGGTGATCACGGGCCGGCCGGACGCCGCTCAGCCGGGCTCCGCGCGGTAGGCCGCCGCCTCCTCCAGGTCGAGCCTGCGCATCAGGCTGCGCAGCATCTCGTCGTCGATGCGCCGCCGGTCCCGCAGTTCCACGAAGACCGCCCGTTCCGCGGCGATCATTTCCCCGGCGAGGCGCCTGTACGTGTCGTCCGCCGATTCCCCGGTCTCCTCGTTGACCGCGCCGAGCCGTTCCCAGACGGCGTTGCGACGCCGCTCGAGAACGGTCCGGAGCCGGTCCGCGAGCGGCTGCGGCAGTGCGTTGCGCGGATCGGCGAGCAGTTCCTCCAGCCGCGCCTCGGCGGCCGCCGATGCCTCGCTCTGCGCTCCTCGCCGCGCCCGCCCCGCGCCCCCCGGCCGCCGCGCGTAACCTGGCCATCTTGACCTCCTCCCCCTCGTGAACGAGGGGAATTCCTCACTTCGCAGTGAGGGTTTCCTGCTTCGCGGCCGGTTGCCTCGTCCGGGAGGTCTCCCGTTGAGGTCTTACACCAGCTCCACAGGCTGTGACCGCCAGTCCGGCGGCCAGAATGTTGCATGCCGCGTTGATGTCGCGGTCATGCGTGGTGCCACAGTCACACGTCCACGCGCGGAGGTTCAACGGCAGCTTCTCCCGGATGGTGCCGCATGCGGAGCACAGCCTGGTGGAGGGAAACCAGCGGTCGATGGCGACCAGGTTCCTTCCGTACCAGGCACACTTGTACTCCAGCATGGAGCGCATGTCGGTCCATGCCGCGTCCGAGATGGCGCGGGCCAGACTCCTGTTCTTGACCATGTTGCGCACGGTCAGGTCCTCGATCACGATCGTTTGGTTTTCACGAACGAGCCGAGTGGTGAGCTGGTGCAGGAAGTCCCGGCGCCGGTCGGCGATCCGGGCGTGGATCTTGGCGGCCTTGAGGCGGGCCTTGTCCCGGTTGCGGGAGCCCTTCTCTTTCTTCGCCAGGACCCGCTGGGCCTTGGCCAGGCGTGCGCGGTCCCGGCGTTCATGTCGGGGGTTGGTGATCTTTTCTCCGGTGGAGAGCGTCACGAGACTGGTGATGCCCGCGTCGATGCCGACGGCGGTGTCCAGGACCGGCAGGGGTTTGACGGATGTGTCTTCGCACAGGATGGACACGAACCAGCGGCCCGCACTGTCCTGGGACACGGTCACCGTGGACGGCTCGACACCCTGCGGCAGGGGCCGGGACCACACGATGTTCAGCCGGTCCTGCATTTTCGCCAGCCTCAGCTCACCGCTGCGGTACGTGAACGCGGAGCGGGTGTACTCAGCCGACCTCCGGGTCTTCTTCTTCGACTTGAACCGGGGGTACTTCGCCCGGCCCTCAAAGAAGTTCGAGAACGCCCCTTGCAGATGCCGCAGCGTCTGCTGCAGCGGCACCGACGACACCTCGGACAGGAAGGCCAGCTCCTGGGTCTTCTTCCACTGGGTGAGCATCACCGAGGTGGCGTTGTAGTTGATGCGCTCCTGGCGCTGGTACCACGCCACCGTGCGGGCTTCGAGTGCCAGGTTGTAGACCTTGCGAACACACCCGAACGTGCGCGACAGCTCCGCTGCCTGCTCGCTCGTGGGGTGAAAGCGGTACTTGAACGCCCGCTTCACCTGCTCCGGTTTCACATCTCACAAACTATCAGAGTTGTTCGTGAGCCGAATGCCCAAGACTGAGCCGGTCCCACTGAGCGACACCTGCCCGGAGTGCCTGGCGGTCGGCAGTCATCCCGTACAGCTGCGGCTGTGCCTGGAATGCGGGCACGTGGGGTGCTGCGACTCGTCGCCGTTCCGGCACGCGTCCGCGCACGCCAAGGAAACGGGCCATCCGGTGGTGCGCAGCTACGAGGCGGGGGACAACTGGCGCTGGTGTTACGAGGACGGTTCGATCGTCTGACGTGTGGGTACGTCAACCCGGCGCCGGTTGTTTCCAATTGGGTGCCGCAGACCCCTAGCCACTGTGCGTACTCATGTGCTTACCATGAGTGACAGTCTGGGGTGGGGGCCCCGGCGACAGGGCAGAATGGATCGCGATAGCGTCACCGGCGAACGACGTAACGACGTACCGCGTGGCTTCGGGGGGCACTGCCTCCCGGACCCCCCGAAAGAGCTTGTGCCACCTTGGAGGTGAGGGTGTCCCAGATCGCAGGCGAGCCCGGGACCCAGGACTTCGTGGAAGTCCGGCTGCCCGCTGCAGGTGCCTATCTGTCCGTGCTGCGTACGGCCACGGCCGGACTCGCGGCGCGCTTGGACTTCACCCTCGACGAGATCGAGGATCTGCGCATCGCGGTCGACGAGGCCTGCGCGATCCTGCTTCAGCAGGCCGTGCCCGGGTCCGTTCTCAGCTGTGTCTTCCGGCTCGTCGAAGACTCACTCGACGTCACGGTCTCGGCCCCCACCACGGACGGACGCGCACCGGAGCGCGACACCTTCGCCTGGACGGTGCTCTCGGCACTGGCGGGCAAGGTCGATTCGACGGTCGCGGAGGACCGTACGGTCACCATCAGCCTGTACAAACAGCGCGGCGCGGGACCCGGGCCGGCGTGAGGAACGGGGACGGGCCGGTGCGCAACGAGGAGCTCAGCCCACAGGCGCCGACGGGACGGCGCGCGGTTCCGGCCGGGGAAGCCGGGCCGACGCCCGTACCCGCGGGCTTCCCTGAGCAGCAGGCCCGGCCCCACCCGGTCGACGGGCCGGTGGCCGACGGGCCGGTGGTCGAGGGACCGGTGGTCGAGGGACCGGTGGACGGCCTGGTGGGCACGATGGCGGCGGAGCAGGCAGATCGGGCGGGCCATATGAGCGAGCACGGACAGCACTCCACGGAGACGGAGACGGAGCGCGAGCACGGGCGCCACGATCCGCACGACCGCAGTGGAGCACGCGCGCTGTTCATCGAGCTGCGCAAGCTGCCGGACGGATCGCCCGAGAAGGCGGAGCTGCGCAACCGGCTGGTGCGCATGCACCTGCCGCTGGTCGAGCACCTGGCGCGCCGCTTCCGCAACCGCGGGGAGCCGCTCGACGATCTCACGCAGGTCGCCACGATCGGTCTGATCAAGTCCGTGGACCGGTTCGATCCGGAGCGCGGCGTCGAGTTCTCGACGTACGCGACGCCGACCGTCGTCGGTGAGATCAAGCGGCACTTCCGCGACAAGGGCTGGGCGGTCCGGGTTCCCCGGCGTCTCCAGGAGCTGCGTCTGTCCCTGACGACGGCCACCGCCGAGCTCTCCCAGCAGCACGGCCGCTCCCCGACCGTGCACGAGCTGGCCGAGCGCCTGGGCATCTCCGAGGAGGAGGTCCTGGAGGGCCTGGAGTCCGCCAACGCGTACAGCACGCTGTCGCTGGACGTGCCGGACACCGACGACGAGTCCCCGGCGGTCGCGGACACGCTGGGCTCCGAGGACGAGGCGCTGGAAGGCGTCGAGTACCGGGAGTCGCTGAAGCCGCTCCTCGAAGACCTTCCGCCGCGCGAGAAGCGCATCCTGCTGCTGCGCTTCTTCGGCAACATGACGCAGTCGCAGATCGCGCAGGAGGTGGGCATCTCCCAGATGCACGTCTCCCGGCTGCTGGCGCGCACGCTGGCTCAGCTCCGCGAAAAGCTTCTGGTCGAGGAGTAGTCGAGGAGTAACAGGAGTAAGCGGTAAGCCGTACGGCATCCGCGGTGACCGCCCTGCCCCGCGCCGCTGTCGTTATGCGTCGCGGGGACCGCGGATGCCCAGCGCCCGGTTCGTCTCGGGGTTGACCAGCAGGACCAGCGACGCCACAGCCACCGCCGCGAGCACGACGCCGGCGGGGATCAGCAGGGAGCCCTCGGAGCGCAGCAGCGTCCAGGCCACCGGCAGCGCCATGATCTGCGTGATGATCGCTGGCCCCCGGCTCCACGCGCGGCACTTGAGCAGCCCCCGCGCGGCCAGCAGCGGCAGCAGCGCCAGGACGATCAGCGTCAGGCCGCCCATCTCCGCCTGCTCCGGCTTGTCGGGGCTGCCGAGCAGCCCCATCACGAGCATGTACACGCCACCGGCCACCAGGGCCAGGCCCTCCAGCGCGGCGAGGCCCGCGGCGGCGGTCAGCCGGTTGGGGCGGGGGGCGGCAGCGGGTCCGGGAGTCTGCTCATTGCTCACCCCAGCAGCGTAACCGCCTGCCCCGGCGGACCAGGTCTGGGCCACGTACGCCCTACTGGGTAGTCTGGCGCTCATGCGTGCACTCCTCGTGGTCAATCCGGCAGCTACCACCACCAGCGCACGCACCCGTGACGTCCTGATCCACGCCCTCGCCAGCGAGATGAAGCTGGAAGTGGTGACGACCGAGTACCGCGGGCACGCCCGTGATCTGGGCCGGCGGGCGGCACAGAGCAAGGACATAGAGCTGGTCGTGGCGCTCGGCGGCGATGGCACGGTCAACGAGGTCGTCAACGGTCTCCTCCACGAGGGCCCGGACCCGGAGAGGCTGCCGCGCCTCGCCGTCGTACCAGGCGGTTCCACGAACGTCTTCGCGCGCGCCCTGGGTATCCCCAATGACGCGGTCGAGGCGACCGGCGCCATCCTGGACGCGCTGAGCACGCGCAGTGAGCGCACGGTCGGTCTCGGCCTTGCGGCGGGTACCCCGGGTACGGAGGACGAATCAGTCCCGGCCCGCTGGTTCACGTTCTGCGCGGGATTCGGCTTCGACGCGGGAGTGATCGGCAGAGTCGAGCAGCAACGGGAGCGCGGAAAACGTTCGACGCACGCCCTCTATGTGCGCCAGGTGGTACGCCAGTTCCTGACGGAACCGCACCGCCGGCAGGGTCTGATCACCCTGGAGCGCCCCGGTCACGACCCGGTCGAAGATCTTGTGCTGTCCATAGTCTGCAACACCTCTCCGTGGACCTACCTGGGCAATCGCCCGATGTACGCGTCCCCGGAGGCATCCTTCGACAAGGCTCTGGACGTGCTCGGACTGAGCAAGCTGTCCACCCCCGCCGTGGCCCGTTACGCCACCCAGTTGCTGACCTCGTCGCCCGAGCGCGGGCCGCATGGCAAACATGCGGTGACATTGCACGACCTGACCGACTTCACCTTGCATTCCAAGGCTCCGCTCCCCTTTCAGATGGACGGCGACCACCTCGGACTGCGTACTAGCGTGACGTTCACAGGCGTACGCCGTGCACTGCGTGTGATTGTGTGAGCGGAAGGCGCAAAAGTCCTTTAACTCGAACGTACGGGCTGGGTTACACCCCATAGAAGTACGGCTGTGACCTACCCGACACCGAGGAATCAAAAAAAACTTTCCGGAAGGGGTTGTATCCGCTGCCGAGGTTTGCGAATCTCTACATGGCGATCGGGACGGCCCGCAACACCAGCCTCCGCTGAAAGCCAGAACCCCTCCTCCACACAGGACCCACACCAGGCAACTGGCAGTCGGCCCTTCACTTGCGGGGGGATTCGTGAAAGCGTTCACATTCACAAGCAACGTGCTTGTAATACCAAGGAGAGGTAGCAGCCATGGACTGGCGTCACAACGCCGTTTGTCGTGAGGAAGACCCGGAGCTGTTCTTCCCCATCGGCAACACCGGTCCTGCGCTGCTGCAGATCGAGGAAGCCAAGGCCGTCTGCCGCCGCTGCCCCGTCATGGAGCAGTGCCTGCAGTGGGCGCTCGAGTCCGGCCAGGACTCCGGCGTCTGGGGTGGCCTCAGCGAGGACGAGCGCCGCGCGATGAAGCGCCGCGCCGCCCGCAACCGGGCGCGTAACGCGACCGCCTGAACCACCACCCCGCACGAGCCTGAGCTTGGCGGCGCGTACAGCGCGTACGCACCACCCGCCCCCGAGCCGCAGCGCGCAGTACCCCCGATGCGCTTAGCAACGTGAGCTTTGAGCCCCGGACCGTACCCTCGGTCCGGGGCTCGCCGCTTTTCCGCCCCGGACGGGAGGTCCTTGTCGGGCGTCTTTTGTCTGCGCGTTACTTGTCTGCGCGTTACTTGTCGGCGCGTACGGGAACGTCGAGTACGACCCGCGTGCCGCCCTCGGGACCCGGGACCATGTCGAAGGTCCCGCCCAATTCGCCTTCCACCAGCGTCCGTACGATCTGCAGCCCGAGGTTGCCGGTCCGCTTCGGGTCGAAGCCCTCGGGCAGTCCGCGGCCGTCGTCCTGGACGGTGATCAGCAGCCGGGCGTCCTTGCGGTCGCCGCCGCGCACGGCCGCCACCTCGACCGAACCGTGCTCCGCCGGCGCGAAGGCGTGTTCCAGCGCGTTCTGCAGGACCTCGGTGAGGACCATCGCCAGGGGCGTCGCGACCTCGGCGTCGAGTACGCCGAAGCGGCCCGTACGACGGCAGGCGACCTTGCCCGGCGAGATCTCGGCGACCATCGCGATCACCCGGTCGGCGATCTCGTCGAATTCGACCCGCTCGTCGAGGTTCTGCGAGAGCGTCTCGTGGACGATCGCGATCGACCCGACCCGGCGCACCGCCTCGTTGAGCGCCTCGCGGCCCTGCTCCGAGTCCATCCGGCGGGCCTGGAGCCGCAACAGCGCCGCCACCGTCTGCAGGTTGTTCTTCACCCGGTGGTGGATTTCCCGGATGGTCGCGTCCTTCGTGATCAACTCGCGTTCGCGGCGGCGCAGTTCCGTGACGTCCCGGCACAGTACGAGCGAGCCGATCCGGGTCCCCTTGGGCTTGAGCGGGATCGCGCGCAGCTGGATGACGCCGCTGTCCCCCTCGACCTCGGTCTCGCGCGGGGCGTAGCCGCTGGCCAGTTTGACCAGGGCTTCGTCCACCGGGCCGCGGGACGGGGCGAGTTCGGCAGTGGCCTGACCGAGGTGGTGTCCGACGAGGTCGGAGGCGAGGCCGAGCCGGTGGTACGCGGAGAGGGCGTTCGGTGACGCGTACTGGACGATGCCGTCCGCGTCGAGCCGGATCAGCCCGTCGCCGGCCCGCGGCGAGGCGTCCATGTCGACCTGCTGGGCGGGGAAGGGGAAGGACCCGGCGGCGATCATCTGGGCCAGGTCGGAGGCGCTCTGGAGGTACGTCAGCTCCAGACGGCTGGGGGTGCGTACGGTCAGCAGGTTCGTGTTGCGGGCGATGACGCCCAGTACGCGGCCTTCGCGGCGTACGGGAATCGACTCGACCCGGACCGGGACCTCCTCCCGCCACTCGGGGTCGCCCTCGCGCACGATCCGGCCCTCGTCGAGGGCGGCGTCGAGGAGGGGGCGACGGCCGCGCGGGACGAGGTGGCCGACCATGTCGTCCTGGTAGGAGGTGGGGCCGGTGTTGGGCCGCATCTGCGCGACGGAGACGTAACGCGTCCCGTCGAGGGTGGGGACCCACAGAACGAGGTCGGCGAAGGAGAGGTCGGAGAGCAGCTGCCACTCCGAGACCAGCAGATGGAGCCACTCGAGGTCGGTTTCACTCAGAGCGGTGTGCTGGCGGACGAGGTCGTTCATGGAGGGCACGTGTGCGAGCGTACCGCCGCTCGGGCGACCCCATGGCCGCGGCGCCTGGGAGGGACCCTCAGCCCTCCTGGCACCGCAGCCCGGAGCTTTCCCCAAGCTCTTAAGGAGCAGGGGATACCCCATTGACCGGGCGGGTGTGCGGTCCCGCGCGGCCGTAGGAGGCCACGGCGCAGTCAGGGCAGAGAGCGCCGGTACCTCGTTCCACCCTCCTGTGCGGGGAGGGAGGAGGCTTTACCTGTTCATTGTGGACTAGACCATCATCCCGTGTCTATGGCCGTGCCGTGCGGCCAAATTACCGGATCAGGCGATCAGGTGCCCGCGTCCGGCCAGGACGCTTGGCACGCGGCCCTCCGGCCTTGCCCGGATGGTCCAAAAAGGTGACGGCCGGCGCGTCCCGGCCGACCATGGAAATACGGGTGTCCGCACGGCGAAGACCACCTGGCGCGCGGCGCCCCCTCTGCTAGATTGGTCTATACCACAACCGGCTCCCCACTCTCAGATCGGCAGGCTCAGCGTGGAAGTTGTCATCGTTCCGGACGCCAAAGCGGGCGGCGAGCTCATCGCGGCGGCCATCGGCCGGCTGCTGAGCCACAAGCCCGGCGCGCTCCTCGGCGTGGCCACCGGTTCGTCCCCGCTGCCCATCTACGAGGCGCTGACGGCCAAGGTCCGCGCGGGCGAGGTCGACGCCTCGCGCGCCCGGATCTGCCAGCTCGACGAGTATGTCGGCCTGCCCGCCGGGCACCCCGAGTCGTACCGCTCCGTCGTGCTGCGCGAGGTCGTCGAGCCGCTCGGCCTGACCGAGGCGTCCTTCATGGGCCCCGACGGGTCCGCCGAGGACATCCAGGCCGCGTGCGAGGCGTACGACCGCGCTCTCGGCGAGGCCGGCGGCGTGGACCTCCAGCTGCTCGGAATCGGCACCGACGGGCACATAGGCTTCAACGAGCCGTGCTCCTCGCTCGCCTCCCGCACCCGCATCAAGACGCTGACGGAGCAGACCCGCGTCGACAACGCGCGCTTCTTCGACAACGACATCGACCAGGTGCCTCACCACGTCATCACGCAGGGCATCGGCACCATCCTGGAGGCCCGCCACCTGGTGCTGCTCGCCACCGGCGAGGGCAAGGCCGAGGCCGTGGCACAGACCGTCGAGGGTCCGGTGGCCGCGCTGGTTCCGGCCTCCGCGCTCCAGCTGCACCCGCACGCGACGGTCGTCGTCGACGAGGCGGCGGCGTCGAAGCTGAAGCTCGCCGACTACTTCCGCGCCACGTACGCCGCCAAGCCTGCCTGGCAGGGCCTGTAGAGACCTGGCAAAGCCTGCAGAGAACGGTGCCGGGGTCCCCCCAGTGGACCCCGGCACCTTTTCGTTCGTGGGTCAGACGCCGGCGATGACCTCGGCGGCGGCCCGACCGCACACCCGGGCGGCGCCGTGCGTCGCGATGTACAGGGCTCCGCGCGACTGCGCCTGCGGCACGCCCATCTCCACCACGATCGTGTCCGGCCGGGCGGCGGTCAGCGTCTCCAGCGCGACCGCCATCCACGGATGGCGGTGGGCATCGCGTACGACCGCGACGATGCGGCGGTCCCCGGCGGCCCCGGTCACCTGCTCCGGCGTGGAGTTCTCACTGCTGTACGTGCCCGTCGCGGTGCCCGGCAGCAGGCGCGCCAGCTCGGCGGCCACACCCCAGGGCGTCTCGTCGCCGACGGCGATGTTCGCGACAGGGGAGAAGGAAGCGACGTACGGGGCAGAAGTGACGGGCTCGAAGCCGGCGCTCCGCGTGATCCGCAGGGCCCGCCGCGCGGCCACCAGTCCGACCTCGCCACGCGGGCCCGCGCCGGTGCCGGGCGCGGTCCCCTCCTGTGAAGCCGCGCCCGGCCCGGAGGCCCCCCGGGCCCCCCTGGTCCGCTGCGTCCAGCCCGCGAGCGCGCGCACCCGCGCGGCCGCGTCGGCCAGCCGTTCCTCCGGCAGTACGCCGCTGCGAACCGCCGCGACCAGCGCGTCGCGCAGCCGCAGGACGGTCTCGTCGTCCGCCAGCCCGCCGCCGACACAGATCGCGTCGGCGCCCGCGGCGATCGCCAGGACACTGCCGCGCTCGATGCCGTACGTCGCGGAGATCGCCTGCATCTCCATGCCGTCGGTAATGATCAGCCCGTCGTAGCCGAGCTCCTCGCGCAGCAGACCGGTGAGGATCTGCGGGCTCAGAGTGGCCGGACGGGACGGATCGAGCGCAGGGAGCAGGATATGCGCGCTCATGACAGATTTGGAGCCCGCCGCGATCGCGGCCCGGAAAGGCACCAGCTCACGGGCGTGCAGTGTGTCCAAGTCCACGTCGATGCGGGGCAGTGCGTGGTGCGAGTCGACGGCGGTGTCGCCGTGGCCCGGGAAGTGCTTGGTGCAGGCGGCGACGCCGGAGGCCTGGAGGCCTTGGACGTACGCCGCGGTGTGCCGGGCCACAAGCTGGGGATCGGCGCCGAAGGAACGTACGCCGATGACCGGATTGCCCGGGTCGGAGTTGACGTCGGCGGACGGAGCCCAGTTGAGGTTGACGCCGCATTCGGCAAGTCTGCGGCCGAGTTCGCGGGCGACCTCCCTGGTCAGGTCGGTGTCGTCGACGGCGCCGAGTGCGAGGTTGCCGGGGAACGAGGAGCCTCTGCGGACCTCCAGGCGGGTGACGTCACCGCCCTCCTCGTCGATCGCGACGAGCACGTCGTCACGCTCGGCGCGCAACCGCGCCGTGAGCGCGGCCAGTTGCGCCGGGGAGGCGATGTTGCGGCCGAACAGGCCGACCGAGGTCAGGCCCTCGCCGACGCGGCGCAGCAGCCAGTCGGGGGCGGTGGCGCCCTCGAAGCCGGGCTGGAGGACCGCCAGGGCGTCGCGGGTCAGTGTGTCCGTACGGCTTACGAGTGTCGTCATGGCGGCGTTATCCCTTCACTGCGCCGGCCGTCAGACCTGCGGCCATCTTGCGCTGGACGAGGAGGAAGAGGATCACGATGGGGACGGCCATCATCGTGGCGCCGGCCATCATCGGGGCGTACTCGGTTCCGTGCTTGGTGGTGAAGTTGCCGAGCCAGACGGTGGCTGTCTGGTTCTGCTGGCTCATCAGCATCAGCGCGTACAGGTACTCGTTCCACGCCTGGATGAATCCGTAGACGGAGGTGGCGACCATTCCGGGGGCGAGCAGCGGGAAGACGACCCGGAGGAACGCCCCGGAGCGCGTGCAGCCGTCGACCATGGCCGCCTCCTCCAGCTCCTTGGGGATGTTGACGATGAAGCCGCGCAGCGTCCACACGGTGAAGGGAAGGATGAAGGTCAGGTACGTGACGATCAAACCGGTGATCTTGTCGTACTGGCCGAACTCGTTCAGGAGCAGGAAGACCGGGATGATCATGGCGACCAGCGGAACCATCTGGACCGCGAGGATGCCGACGATCACGATCTTGCGGCCCCGGAAGGCGAACCGCGAGATGGCGAGCGCGGCGAGCATGCCGACCACGATGCCGATGACGACCACGACGGAGGAGACGGCCAGGCTGCGCCCGACCGGTCCCCAGAAGTCCGCGACGTCGAAAGCCCGCCTGAAGTTCTCCAGCGTGAACGGGCTGGGGAAGAACTGCGGGTTGGGGTCGATCGCGTCCTTGGCGGGCTTGAACGCCGTGTTGAGCATCCAGTAGACCGGGAAGCCCATGACGACGAAGACCAGGAGGCCGACGGCGTTCCAGCCGGACTTGCCCCTCCCGCCCTTGCGGGGGCGCCTTTGGGGACTGTGGACGCCGGCGGGAGCCGCGGTGGTCGAGGTCACTCCACCTCTCCGATCTTGAGCATCTGACGCATGTAGACGGCCACCACGCCCAGCAGCAGCAACACGGTGACCAGGGCGATCGCGGAGCCGCCGGAGTAGTCGTTGACGACGAACGCCTTCTGGTACGAGTACGTCGTGAGCAGCTGGAACTCGGCTTCGGGGTTACCGCCCCGCATCACGAAGACCTGCGGGAAGACGCCCATGTCCCAGATCACCGAGAGAGTGGTCAGCATGACGAGGATGGGTTTGAGGATCGGCAGGGTGACCCAGCGGAAGACACCCCAGGCACCGGCTCCGTCGAGGCGGGCGGCCTCTTCCATCTCCTTGGGAACCTGGGTGAGTCCGGCGCTCAGTGTGATCACGACGAAGGGCACGGCGCCCCATACGACCAGCAGTGTGATGACGGCGAGGCCCTGCGGGCCGCTGGCGAACCAGTTGTGGCCCACCATCTCGACTCCGGGCAGGGTGCTCAGCAGCCAGTTGAGTACGCCGTAATCGGTGTCGAAGATCCACTTGAAGATGGCGGTGGCGACGATGATGGGCATGCCCCAGCTCGCCACCAGGGCGATGCTGATGAGTGCCTTGACCCAGCCGGACACCCGCTGCATGAGCAGGGCGATCAGCATGCCGAGCACCATGGTGAGGATGACGGCGCCGGCCGTGAAACCGATGGTCCGTACGACGACCGCCCAGAACTCGCCGTCTCCCAGGATGGCGTTGAAGTTCTTCAGGCCGACCCACTCGGCGTCCTTGAAGCCCCACAGCTCCGATTTGCCGAAGCTCTGGAAGGAGAGCGTCACCAGCCGTACCAGCGGATAGCCCATGACGAGCACGATGACCAGCAGACAGGGAGCGAGCAGTGCCCACGGCACAGCGGCTCCGCCCGCGGACGGTTTCCTGGCCGGCTTTCCTGGGGCTTCCGCCGGGCCCCCCGCCCCGGTCCGCGGTGATGGCGACGGCCGCGTCGGCGGCACCTTGGCGGTGGTTGTCTCTGCGGCACTCATCGCGCGCTCCTCACAGCTCCCTCTCCTACTGCGGGCGGGCAGGGCCCCGCCGAACCGGCGAAGCCCTGCCCGCTGAAGGTCACTTGGTGTTGATGACCTTGTCGATCTCGGCGTCGGCGGCCTTCGCGGCGGCCTCGACCGACTTCTTGCCGGTGCCGATCTCCTTGAGCATGGTCTGGAGAATCTTGGCCTTCTCGACCTGGCCCCATCCGGGAGCGGTGGGGACGAACCAGCTGGACGCGGCGGCGGTGGCCGGGACAGCGGTGGCCGGGTCCGACTTCAGGGGCTCCAGGTCCGTCTTGTTGTTGGGGAGGTTGCCCTTGGCGATGAGGCCCTTCTGGCCCTTGGCGCCGGTGAACGCGTTGATCCACTCACCCGCGACGGCCTGGGCGTCGGACTTGACCGGGATGGCCAGGTCGGAGCCGCCGAGGAAGACCGGGAGGTTCTTGCCGGACGGGCCGGGCATCACGAAGCTCTCGATCTTGTCGGCCAGTTTGCCGACCTTGTCGTTCTTCGGGTCGGCGGCGGTCCCGCCCTCCCACGCGGCGGCGAACATCGTCGCGGCCTTGCCCTGGCCGAAGACGATCGGGCGGTCGGCCTCGTCCTTGGTCTTGTCGGCGTGCATGTACCTGTCGAGGATCTTCTTGTACTCGGCCAGGCCCTTGAGGGACTCCGGCGAGGACAGGTTGGACTTCCACCGGTCGCCGTCCTGCTCGGCGATGGAGCCGCCGGCGTCGTAGACGAACGACATGGCCGCGTACCAGTCGGGCGACGGCTGGTACCAGGCGCTGAACTTGTCGCCCTTCTTCTCCTGGATCTTGTCCAGGGCGGAGGTGAGCTCCTTGTACGTCTTCGGCGTGGCCTTCACGCCCGCGTCGGCGGCGATGTCCTTGCGCCAGGTGCCCACGCGGCCACCGGCGTAGTACGGCACACCGTAGGTCTTGCCCTCATAGGTGACGGACAGTTTGAGGCCGTCCAGCCAGTCGCCCGACTTGTCGAACTTCGACGGGTCGACCTCGGCGAAGGCGCCGGTGGCCATGTAGCCGACCATCTCGGAGTTGCCCATCTCGACGACGTCCGGAGCCTTGTCCGTGGCGAGTACGGCGTCGAGCTTGGCGTTCTTGTCCGGCCAGCCGTAGTACTCGTGCTTGATCTTGATGCCCGGGTACTTCTTGGCGATCGCGTCGTCGGCCGCCTCGACCAGTTCGGGCCAGTTGTTCTGGGCGTCGACCGTGAGCCAGACCGTGAGCTCCTTGGGCTTCGCCTCGTCGCCACCGCCCGTGCTGCCCGAGTCGCCACACGCCGCGATGCCGACCATCATGCCCGCGACGCCTATCGCCGCGATGAGCTTGCGCTTCACGCCACCCTCCTCAGGGATGCCTGCAACCCCCCTGCCCACCGCGAAGACTTACGACAAGTACTGCCCGGGGGTGGGACCTTGGCCTTTAATGGTTTAGACCAGCACCGGGAGCTTGGCCTAGACCTTTAGGGGTGTCAAGGGTGTATAAGAAGGGCTCTCGCGTCCGTTATCGGACCGACACCTGAGCAAGGGCGACGACCTGTGACGAGGCCGTGCCACCATGTGAGCCGCGACAGTCGGAGGAGCCGGTGACGGCAGCAGCACAGAAGTCGGGAAGGCGGGTCATGGCCACGGACGGGGGCGGCACGGAGGCCGAGGGCACGGCGGCGGCGACACGCACCGCGCGCGTGCCCAAGTACTACCGGCTCAAGCGGCACTTGCTGGAGATGACGGAAACCCTGCCGCCCGGGACGCCCGTACCGCCGGAGCGGACGCTGGCCGCCGAGTTCGACACCTCTCGTACGACGGTGCGCCAGGCGCTCCAGGAGCTGGTCGTCGAGGGGCGCCTGGAGCGGATCCAGGGCAAGGGCACGTTCGTCGCCAAGCCGAAGGTCTCGCAGGCGCTGCAACTCACGTCGTACACCGAGGACATGCGGGCGCAGGGCCTGGAGCCCACTTCCCAGCTCCTGGACATCGGTTACGTCACCGCCGACGACACGCTCGCCGGCCTGCTCGACATCTCGCCGGGCGGCCGGGTCCTGCGGATCGAGCGGCTGCGGCTGGCGAGCGGTGAGCCGATGGCGATCGAGACGACGCACCTGTCGGCGAAGCGCTTCCCGGCGCTGCGCCGCTCGCTCGTGAAGTACACCTCGCTCTACACGGCACTGGCCGAGGTGTACGACGTACGCCTGGCGGAGGCCGAGGAGACGATCGAGACGTCGCTGGCCACCCCGCGCGAGGCGGGTCTGCTCGGTACGGACGTGGGCCTGCCGATGCTGATGCTGTCCCGGCACTCGATCGACGGGAACGGCGAGCCGGTGGAGTGGGTGCGCTCGGTCTACCGCGGCGACCGCTACAAGTTCGTCGCCAATCTGAAGCGACCGACTGACTGAAGCGGCCGACGGACTGACGACCGGACAGGTGGCGTTCTGGTACGGCCCTGACCTGCAATGGTCGGGCCGTGTCCGTACCGATATGCGGACAGGGGGTTACGGACGACGGTCACAGGACCTAGATTTCGCGCACGTTACGAGAAAGATCGCGCGAGGGGACGGATCGTCATGCCGGAGTCGCAGTCGACAACGCCAGCCCAGAGACAACGGGCGCTGTCCCCGAAGTCGATCGCCGTATGGAGCGCCGTAGCGCTCGTCGGCGCCATCGCCTGGGCCGTACTCGCCCTCTCGCGCGGTGAAGAGGTCTCCGCAGCCTGGATGCTGGCGGCGGCCCTCGGCTCGTACGCCATCGCGTACCGCTTCTACTCGCGGTTCATCGCCAACCGCGTACTGAAGGTCGACAAGAACCGGGCCACCCCCGCCGAGCGGCTCGACAACGGCGTCGACTTCCACCCCACCGACCGCCGCGTCCTGTTCGGGCACCACTTCGCCGCCATCGCGGGCGCGGGCCCGCTGGTCGGCCCCGTACTCGCCGCGCAGATGGGCTACCTGCCCGGCACGATATGGATCATCGTCGGCGTCATACTCGCCGGCGCCGTCCAGGACATGGTGACGCTCTTCTTCTCCACCCGCCGCGACGGCCGTTCGCTCGGCCAGATGGCGCGTGACGAGATCGGGCCGTTCGGCGGCGCGGCCGCGCTGGTCGCGGTCTTCGCCATCATGATCATCCTGCTCGCGGTACTCGCCCTGGTCATCGTGAACGCGCTCGCGCACTCCCCGTGGGGCGTCTTCTCCATCGGCATGACCATCCCGATCGCCCTCTTCATGGGCGTCTACCTGCGCGTACTGCGTCCCGGCCGGGTCAGCGAGGTCTCGCTCATCGGCGTCGCGCTGCTGCTGCTCGCGATCGTCTCGGGCGGCTGGGTCGCGGAGTCCTCCTGGGCGGACACCTTCACGCTGGAGCCGGGCACGCTCGTCATCTGGATGATCATCTACGGCTTCCTCGCCTCGGTCCTCCCGGTCTGGCTGCTGCTGGCCCCGCGCGACTACCTCTCCACCTTCATGAAGGTCGGCACGATCGGGCTGCTGGCGCTCGGCGTCTTCATCGCCCTGCCGACGATGAAGATGCCGGCGGTCACCGACTTCGCGACCAGCGGCACGGGCCCCGTCTTCGCCGGCTCGATGTTCCCGTTCGTCTTCATCACCATCGCCTGCGGCGCCCTGTCCGGCTTCCACTCCCTGGTCTCTTCCGGCACCACGCCGAAGATGGTCCAGAAGGAGACGCAGATCCGGATGATCGGTTACGGCGCGATGCTGACCGAGTCGTTCGTCGCGGTGATGGCGATGATCACGGCGTGCATCATCGACCCCGGTCTGTACTTCGCCATCAACTCGCCGGCCGGCGTGATCGGGGACACCGTCCAGTCCGCGTCCCAGGCGGTGGGCAACCTCGGCTTCTCCATCTCCCCCGAGGTGCTGGCCCAGGCGGCGAAGGACGTCGAAGAGCAGAGCCTGCTGTCGCGCACGGGTGGCGCGCCGACCTTCGCGCTCGGCATGTCGGAGATCTTCTCCGCCGTCGTCGGCGGCACCGCGATGAAGGCGTTCTGGTACCACTTCGCGATCATGTTCGAGGCGCTGTTCATCCTCACCACGGTGGACGCCGGCACCCGCGTCGGGCGCTTCATGCTCCAGGACATGCTGGGCAACGTCTACAAGCCGTTCCGCCAGGTCAGCTGGAAGCCGGGCGTCTGGTTCGCCAGCGCGGTCGTCGTGGGCGGCTGGGGCTACTTCCTGTGGGTCGGCGTGCACGACCCGCTGGGCGGCATCAACCAGCTCTTCCCGCTGTTCGGCATCGCCAACCAGCTGCTGGCCGCCGTCGCCCTCGCCGTCTGCACCACACTCCTCGTCAAGTCCGGCCGCCTGAAGTGGGCCTGGGTCACGGCGGTTCCGCTCGCCTGGGACGTGGCGGTCACGCTCACCGCCAGCTGGCAGAAGATCTTCTCGGACGACGTGAAGGTCGGCTTCTTCGCCCAGCGCGACAAGTACCAGGCGGGCATCGACGCGGGCCAGGTCCTGCCGCCCGCCAAGAACATGGACCAGATGCACACCGTCGTCACCAACTCCACGGTCGACGGCGTGCTGTGCGCGCTCTTCGCGACCCTCATCGTGGTGGTACTCGCGGACGCCGGCCGGGTCTGCCTCAAGGCGATCCGCGAACCCGAGAGCGTCAAGCTCCACGAGGCGCCGTACGTCGAGTCCAAGCTCGTCGCCCCCGCGTCGATCATCGCGACGAAGGAGGAGAAGGCCGAACTCGTCGCCGCCGGCGTCGGCCCGGAGGGCGGCAACCGCAGGGAGGCCGCGCCGGCCGGGACGGGGACGCCCGAATGACTCTGGCGGACGTACGCCGCGCGGCGGGCCGTATCCGCTGGTACGTCCGCGAGCTGACCGGCGAGTCGGCGTACGACCGGTACGTGGCGCACGCGAGGTCCTGCGACCCCGGGGCCCCGGTCATGACCCGCCGCGCGTTCGAACGCAGCCGCACGGACGCCCGCGAGGCGGACCCCCGCGAGGGCTTCCGCTGCTGCTGAACGGTTCACACGGGCCGCCGCGACCCCTTCGGGGGATGCGGCGGCCCGATGGCGTACCCCGCACTGTGCGTTCCCGCCGCGTGCGGGGCTCCACCCTGGAGCAACAGCGGCGCGACGACACAACATCTGGGGGGTGCAACACCCAACCGCCCCCACATGTATGCTCATGCTCGCTGTCGCCGCAGGGGAATCCGGTGCGAATCCGGAACTGTCCCGCAACGGTGTGACCGGTGCGCTTTTGTGCACCCGGAAGTCCGAAGACCTGCCGACGGCGTATCCGGCTCGACCGAACCGGATACCGACACGTCCGGGCCTCGCGGTTGGGCCTGTGGATGCTACGCGGTGCGCCGCCGCCCCTCAGCGGTGACGTGCGCCCGTACGCCCCCACTCCTCCCCCCGCCGGCCCCGAGCCGAGCGAGGGAGAGCACCCCGTGACCATCGCGCCAGCCGATCCGGCAACTGCCACGGAATCGACGGAGCCGACGGAGTCGTCCGACGGGACCGAGGGAGCCGGAACCGCGCTCCTGCGGACCCTCACCGACCTCACCGCCGACCTTACCGACACCGACCCGGGCAGAGTCGCCGCGGCCGCCCTCCGCGGCCGCAACGCGGCGTCGGACGCGGCCGAGCTGCGGGGCCTCGCCACCGACGCCGCCGCCGGGCTGATCTCCGAGGACCCGGCGTACTCCCGCCTCGCGGCCCGCCTCCTGACCCGCACGATCCGCGACGAGGCGGCGACGCAGGGCGTCCGTACCTTCTCGGAGTCGGTCTCCGTCGGGCACCGCGAGGGCCTGATCGCCGACCGTACGGCCGACTTCGTGACCGCCCACGCGGCCCGCCTCGACGCGCTGATCGACCCGGCCGCCGACGACCGCTTCGGCTACTTCGGCCTGCGCACGGTCTACAGCCGCTACCTCCTGCGCCACCCGCTCACCCGTCAGGTGATCGAGACCCCGCAGCACTTCATGCTGCGCGTGGCGTCAGGACTGGCGAAGGACGACTCCGCCGCGGCCGCCGACGAGGTCGCCGCGCTCTACCGCCTGATGAGCCGCCTGGACTACCTGCCGTCCTCGCCGACGCTCTTCAACTCCGGTACGCGCCACCCGCAGATGTCCTCCTGCTACCTGCTGGACTCACCGCTCGACGAGCTCGACTCGATCTACGGCCGCTACCACGAGGTCGCGCGCCTCTCCAAGCACGCTGGCGGCATCGGCCTCTCGTACTCCCGCATCCGCGCCCGCGGCTCCCTGATCCGCGGCACGAACGGCCACTCCAACGGCATCGTCCCCTTCCTGCGCACCCTGGACTCGTCGGTCGCCGCCGTCAACCAGGGCGGCCGCCGCAAGGGCGCCGCCTGCGTCTACCTGGAGACCTGGCACGCGGACATCGAGGAGTTCCTTGAGCTCCGCGACAACACGGGTGAGGAGGCGCGGCGTACGCACAACCTGAACCTCGCGCACTGGATCCCCGACGAGTTCATGCGCCGTGTCGAGGCCGACGCCGACTGGTCGCTGTTCTCGCCGTCCGACGTACCCGAGCTGGTCGACCTGTGGGGCGACGCGTTCGACGCGGCGTACCGCAAGGCGGAGGCGGACGGTCTGGCCCGTACGACGATTCCCGCGCGCCAGCTCTACGGCCGGATGATGCGCACCCTGGCGCAGACCGGCAACGGCTGGATGACGTTCAAGGACGCGTCGAACCGTACGGCGAACCAGACGGCCGAGCCCGGCTCGGTGGTCCACTCCTCGAACCTCTGCACCGAGATCCTGGAGGTGACGGACGACGGCGAGACAGCTGTCTGCAACCTCGGCTCCGTCAACCTCGGTTCGTTCGTGTCGGGGAACGGCGAGATCGACTGGGAGCGGCTGGACGAGACCGTTCGTACGGCCGTCACCTTCCTCGACCGCGTCGTGGACATCAACTTCTACCCGACCGAGCAGGCCGGCCGCTCCAACGCCAAGTGGCGCCCGGTGGGCCTGGGCGCGATGGGCCTCCAGGACGTCTTCTTCAAGTTGCGCCTGCCCTTCGACTCCCCCGAGGCGCTCGCCCTCTCCACGCAGATCGCCGAGCGGATCATGCTCGCCGCGTACGAGGCGTCCTGCGACCTCGCCGAGGTCAGCGGCCCGCTCCCGGCGTGGGAGAAGACCCGCGCGGCGCGCGGCGTCCTGCACCCCGACCACTACGGCGTCGAGGTGACCTGGCCGGAGCGGTGGGACGCGCTGCGTGCCCGTATCGCCAAGACCGGAATGCGCAACTCCCTGCTCCTCGCGATCGCGCCGACCGCGACCATCGCGTCCATCGCGGGCGTGTACGAGTGCATCGAGCCGCAGGTCTCCAACCTCTTCAAGCGCGAGACGCTCAGCGGTGAATTCCTCCAGGTCAACGCCTACTTGGTGGAGGACCTGAAGAAGCTCGGCGTCTGGGACGCCCAGTCCCGCGAGGCGCTGCGCGAGTCGAGCGGTTCGGTGCAGGGCTTCAGCTGGATCCCGGCGGAAGTACGAGACCTCTACCGCACCGCGTGGGAGATCCCGCAGCGCGGACTGATCGACATGGCGGCGGCCCGTACGCCGTACCTCGACCAGTCGCAGTCCCTGAACCTCTTCCTGGAGACGCCGACCATCGGGAAGCTCTCCTCGATGTACGCGTACGCCTGGAAGAAGGGGCTGAAGACGACGTACTACCTGCGCTCGCGCCCCGCGACCCGCATCGCCCGCGCGGCCGGCTCCGGCGCGGCGGCCGCGGCCCCCATCCCCGTACAGCAGACCGCGCCCGCGTCAGCCGCTCCCGACGCGGACGCGATCGCCTGCTCCCTTGAGAACCCCGAGTCCTGCGAGGCGTGCCAGTAATGTCAACCAATCCTGACAAGAACCTTCTCGACCCGGGCTTCGAGCTGACCCTTCGCCCCATGCGCTACCCGGACTTCTACGAGCGCTACCGGGACGCGATCAAGAACACGTGGACGGTGGAGGAGGTCGACCTCCACTCGGACGTCGCCGACCTCGCCAAGCTCTCGCCCGGTGAGCAGCACATGATCGGCCGGCTGGTCGCGTTCTTCGCGACGGGCGACTCGATCGTCTCCAACAACCTGGTGCTGACTCTCTACAAGCACATCAACTCCCCCGAGGCGCGCCTCTACCTCTCGCGCCAGCTCTTCGAGGAGGCCGTGCACGTCCAGTTCTACTTGACGCTGCTCGACACCTACCTCCCCGACCCGGACGACCGCGCCGCCGCGTTCGACGCGGTGGAGGAGATCCCCTCGATCCGCGAGAAGGCGCAGTTCTGCTTCAAGTGGATGGACTCGGTCGAGAAGATCGACCGCCTGGAGACGCAGGCCGACCGCCGCCGCTTCCTGCTGAACCTGATCTGCTTCGCGGCGTGCATCGAGGGCCTGTTCTTCTACGGCGCGTTCGCGTACGTCTACTGGTTCCGCTCGCGGGGCCTGCTGCACGGCCTGGCGACCGGCACCAACTGGGTGTTCCGCGACGAGACCATGCACATGAACTTCGCGTTCGAGGTCGTCGACACCGTCCGCAAGGAGGAGCCGGAGCTCTTCGACGACGCCCTCCAGCAGCAGGTCACCGACATGCTGAAGGAGGCCGTCGAGGCGGAGCTCCAGTTCGGCCGCGACCTGTGCGGCGAGGGCCTGCCCGGCATGAACACCGAGTCGATGCGCGAGTACCTCCAGTGCGTCGCGGACCAGCGCCTGGAGCGCCTCGGCTTCCCGCCGGTGTACGGCTCCCAGAACCCGTTCTCCTTCATGGAGCTCCAGGGCGTGCAGGAGCTGACGAACTTCTTCGAGCGCCGCCCGTCGGCCTACCAGGTCGCGGTCGAGGGCTCGGTCGCCTTCGACGACGACTTCTAGACCGCCTCAGAGCGCCATCGGGCGCTCGCGCCTGGCGTCGTGGAGGACCGTGCCCCACCAGTACAGCTGGTCGAGCAGGACCTTCGCGGCGCCATTGGGCTCTTCGGGGTTCTTGAGGGTGCCGTCGGGGTTCCTGCTTCGCCGCGCTGTGCCGGGGACGAGCCCCGGTCTTACCTGCGCTCCACAGGCTGACACCGCCAGTCCGGCGGCCTTGGCGACATTGACCGCCGCGCTGATGTCTCTGTCCAGGGCAGCCCCGCAAGCCCCGCAAGCCCCGCAGGTCCATACACGTACGTGCAGGGGCTTGGGGCCGTTCTTGACGCCGCAGGCCGAGCAGACCTGAGAGGTGGGCTCGAAGCGTCCGATGCGGAAAACTTGCGCCCGTACAGCGCGGCCCTTGTACTCCAGCATCGCGACGAACGCGGACCATCCGGCATCGTGCACGGATTTGGCCAGACGCGTGCGGGCGAGTCCCTTGACCGCCAGGTCTTCCACAGCCACCGCCTGGTTCTCGCGAAAGACAGGTCTCCACCGGGGTGATCTTCCACCGCGCGTTTGCGGTAAAGCGGCCCCCGACCTTCGGATACGGCAGGCAACATACGTACTGGTCGAGGCTGGCGTACGAGACGCTCGAACTGCCCGCCGACGACGACCAGCGGTTGATCGTTCACCTCCCGGCCGACGACAGCACGTCCGCCGCGATGGACCGCCTCACCGGCCGCCGGCCGGGCGCGCTGCGGGCCGTTTCGGGCTGACGCGGGCGGGGGTTCTCGGCCTGCCTGAGCTGCCGGTCGATGCGGCGTTCCCGGGCGTGGCCGATGAACGACGGGAGGGTGAGGAGTACGAAGAGGACGAGGACTGCGAGGTAGTTCAAGAAGGTTTCCATGACGTCCACTCTGGTCTTCGCGGTCCAGAAAAGTCAGTGGCAGGACTGTCATGGAACCTCGAATTGCTGCCACACTGCTCGCATGCTGAAAAACGTGGCCGTGGCGCTCGTCGACGGAGTCAACCCCTTCGAACTGGGCGTCATATGCGAGGTGTTCGGAATCGACCGGAGCGATCAGGGGCTGCCGGTCTACGACTTCGCTGTCTGCGCCGCCGAGCCCGGCCCGCTCGCCGCCCGCTCCGCCGCCTTCTCCATCTCCGTACCGCACGGGCTCGACCGGCTGGAGAGCGCCGATCTCATCGCCGTCCCCGCCGACCAGCACTGCGAGGCCCGCACCTACCCCGAGCCGCTCCTCGACGCCCTGCGCCGGGCCGTCGACCGTGGGGCGCGGGTGCTCAGCGTCTGCTCGGGCGCGTTCGTGCTCGGGGCCGCGGGGCTGCTGGACGGGCGCCGGTGCACGACCCACTGGCGGCACTCCGACGAGCTGGCCCGCCGCCATCCGCGCGCGAAGGTGGAGCCCGATGTGCTGTACGTCGACGAGGGTCCGGTCATCACGTCGGCCGGGACCGCCGCCGGGATCGACGCCTGCCTGCATCTCGTCCGGCAGGAGCACGGCTCGGAGGTCGCCAACACCATCGCCCGCCGCATGGTCGTACCGCCGCACCGCGACGGCGGCCAGGCGCAGTACATCGAGCGTCCGCTGACGCACGTGCGCTGCGACACGGTGGGCGGCGTGCTGGCCTGGATGGAGCGGCACCTGGACCAGGAGATGACCGTGGAGCAGCTCGCGGACCGGGCCCACATGTCGCCCCGTACGTTCGCGCGGCGCTTCCTCCAGGAGACGGGCACGACGCCGTACCGCTGGCTGCTGCGGCAGCGGGTGCTGCTGGCGCAGGAGTTGCTGGAGGCGACCGACGACACGGTGGACGCGATCGCGGGCCGCGCGGGCTTCGGGAACGCGGCGGCGCTGCGCCATCAGTTCGTACGGTCACTGGGGACGACGCCGAACGCGTACCGCCGCACCTTCCGGGGGCCGTCGGTGGCCGCGTAGGGCCTGGCGCCGGCCGCCCCGGAAGGCCTCGGGACCGGACGGGTCAGGAGACGCCGCAGCTCGACGCGGACCAGTAGCGGCTCGCGCGGTGGTCCACGTGGGTGTGGTCGCTGTGGCCGGGATAGCCGGGGCCGAGGATGCCGTTGAAGCCGTGGTTACGGGCCTGCTTGGCCAGGGTGCACAGGGAGTGCGGGCCGGCCCCCAGGTCGGCGGCGTCGCCGTACAGGTGGCGGCTGCTCGATGCTCCGCCGACTGCGTCGTTGCACACGTGCGAGCGGAAACCGCTGGTGACGGTGATCGGCTGGTCGCCGAGCGCGTGCCGTAGCGCTTCGAGCTTCCACATGGTGCGCAGGGCGTTGGACTTGGCGGTGGCCGCGCTCACCGCGCCGCCCTCCCAGGTGCTGTTGCAGTCGTTCAGCTCGGCGTAGCTGAAGTGGACGGGCGTGCAGTCGTCGTCCTGGAGGGCGTAGAGCTTGCTGAAGGTGGCGCTTCCCGCGACGCCGTCGGAGGCCATCCCGTACGCGGACTGGAAGCGCTTGACGGCGGCTGTGGTCGCGGGGCCGTAGTCGCCGTCGATGGCGAGCACCGCGCCGTAGCCGGGGTAGCCGCCGAGTCGTATCTGGAGCTGGGTGACGTCGGCTCCGGTGGCTCCCTGGGAGAGGGTGCGGGTCCAGGTGTAGCAGCCGTCGGCGTGCGCGGTGCTCGCGGTGGCGACCGTACCGGCCAATGCGGCGACCATGAACATGACAAGCGACAGGACGGATCTCGCCGTGCGTCGGAGCATGGGACCTCCATACCGAGGAGCGGAGGAGCGGGGGCACGCCCGAGACTGACGCCGCCGCGCACGCGCGTCAACAGGGCGACTGCCCTGGTCATTTGTCGGACCAATGGCAATCGCCCCACGGCGACGGCGGCAACGGCGGGGAAATCAGTCGTTCGGAACGGTCTCGTAGCGCGGCGCGCCCTCGGCCATCTGCTTCAGCGCGTCCTTGCGGTCGCGCTTCGACAGGCGGTCGATGTACAGGTAACCGTACAGGTGGTCCGTCTCGTGCTGGAGGCACCGCGCGAAGTAACCGGTGCCACGCACCTTGATCGGCTTGCCCTGGGCGTCCTGGCCGTGCACCACCGCGTAGTCGGGGCGGCCCAGTTCGGCGTACGCCGTCGGGACGGACAGGCAGCCCTCATTGGCCTCGTCGAGGTTGCGCCGGTCCTGCGGAAGCTCCTGGAGGACCGGGTTGCAGACCACGCCGACGTGGCGTACGCCGTCGTCGTCCGGGCAGTCGTAGACGAAGACCTTGAGGTCGACACCGATCTGGTTGGCGGCCAGGCCGACACCCTCGGCCGCGCGCTGGCTGGCGAACATGTCGTCGATCAGCGCGGCGAGCTTGTCGTCGAACTCCGTGACGTCCTTGCACTCCTTGTGGAGGACCGGATTCCCGACAACGGTGATGGGGCGGGCGGTGCCACGCTCGCGGTACGCCCGCTCGCGCTCCTCGGTGTTCTCCGTGTCCACGACGAACCCGTCGTTGATGACCTGCTGGTCCGTCTCCTGCTGCGCCATGTCCGCCGTACGCCTTCCTCAAACCCAAAGAACCCAGGAACCCGGAAATACCGGATCCGATGCCCGTACAGCCTACGGGCAGGCTCCGGCGGACCTCTCAGCAGACTTCTTCGAGATCCCGCCACTCGCGGCTGTCGGGGTTGTCGGCGACCCACCCGTCGAGCAGCCCGCGCACCAGTCCGGCGGGCGCCGCGATGCCGCACTCGCGCTCCGGCAGCCACAGCTCACCGGCGCCGGCCGTGCGGTGCCCGAGCGGACCGGGGTGGCCCGGTTCGCTGTGGTCGTGCGGGTCGAGGTGCTCACCGTCGCCCTCGTCGCTGGGCATCTGCGACTCGGAGCAGGAGCGGCAGAGCAGCCGTACGGACGACGACCAGTCCTCGGCGGCGAACCCCGCGTCGGCCGCCAGCCGCTCCAGGGCGTCCCGGTCGGCCTCGGTGGCCGCCTCAAGGAGAACCACCCAGGTCGGCACGGGCGACGGCGCCCACAGCTCGATCTCGTCGAAGACGGGGAAGGACGGGCCCGCGGCGGTGACGCGCTCACCGTGCGGTACGCCGTCGTGCAGGACGACCTCGCCCCAGCGACGCCCGGAGGACGGCAGCGGGATCGAGAGCACCTCGATCCGGGCCGGGTCGAGCCTGCGGCCCCACACCACCTCGGCCTCGCCCTCGGGCGAGAGGCGGACGGCGGCGCTGCCCAGCTCCATGCCATGGGGCTCGCCGCTCTCGGTGGGCTCGCCGGGGACCTTCAGGCCGTACGCCTGCCAGGCGCGGCGGGCCAGCGGCCAGTCCTGGAGCGCGGTGGCCGCGATGCCGACGTTCCACCAGTCGGGAGCGCCCGTCTCACGGTCGAGGAGCGCGACGGCGCGCAGGCCGGCGGAGCGCGCCTGCTCCCAGTCGTGCCGGAACTTGTGCAGCAGCGCGAGGTTGAACCAGGACTCCGACAACCAGGGTTCGAGGTCCGCCGCGCGTGTCAGCAGCGCTCCCGCGTCCTCGTACCGACCGTCACCGATCAGCGTGAACGCGCGGTCGGTGGCCTGCCGCCACGAGGCGGATGGCCGATGCCGTACCTTCCCGAAGATCTTCACGATTCCCGCCTGTCCCGCCTGCCGGTCGCTGAAGGTCAGTCCCCCCGGACGCCCTCTTGTTCCTCTTCTTCGCATCCAACCATGCCGGGTCGGAGGGCCGCTCATTACCCATGGGTTACCCAGGTGGGGACGGGGTCAGACCGCCCCGTGACAGGACACGCGCCAGGGATTCCACGACCTCGGGCTGATAGTCGCGGCCGGTGCCCAGACGCAGCTGTTCCAGGGCGCTGAGCGGCCCGCCCAGTCCACCTCCGCTTTCCCCCGACAGATCGTCGTATGCATTGACGGCGCGGACGATACGTGCGGAAAGCGGCTGCTCCCGGTACGGGTCCGCCTGCCGCTCCACGACCACCGCGACCTCGGCGGGGACTCCGGTCTGGCGTACGACCGCTCCCCCCAGCAGGGCGATACGCCGCTGTTCGGCGGGCGGGAGCGAGGCGGTGGCCCCGGCCGGGACGGGGTCGAGGAGTGACAGCTGTCCGATGTCGTGCATCAGCGCCGCGTACTCCAGGACGGTGAGGTCGGGCTCGGAGAGCCCCAGCTCACGCCCGACGGCGCGGCTGAGCAGCGCGACGCGGCGGGCGTGGCCATGGGGGGTGTAACCGGCGATCTCGGTGGCGCGGGCGAGTGAGGTGATGGTCTGGCGGTACGTCGTACGGACGGCGGCGTACCGGCGGAAGGACAGCTGCGTGAGCAGCAGGGGCACGCAGAAGACGGGCAGGGCCCACAGCCCGGCGACGGCGACGCCGAGCGCCATGACGGCGCCGGTGGCACAGACGGCGGAGCCGATCCCGAGCAGCGCCCGCAGCTCGTCGCGGAGAAGCGGTCCGTACGGGTAGCCGGTGCGGGCGCGGGCCATGGTGGCGGCGAGGACGGCGTCGCACAAAGCGGTGAGCACGAGGAGAAGCAGGAGAAGGAGCGCGTGGTACGGCCCGTGGCCGACCCACTTCCCCCACAGCCCGGAGTTGTAGAGCGGCTGAAAACAGACGGCGGCGAACGCGACGGTGAGGACGCGGCGGGCGACGTGGTCGAGGGCGGGCCCGTGCCCGGCGGCGATGTGCGGCACGGCGCCGGCGAGGGCGGCTGCGACGACGACGGCGACGACCTGGAGGGCGCCGTGGGTGGTGGGCTGCCCGGCTATCTGGCCGAGCAGGGCGTACGCGAGGGCCCCGGCGGCGCCGAGCGGCGCGGGCTCGCGCTCGGCGGGCAGGGCGGAGGGGGCCGCCCCCGGTACGCCCCACCGGGAAAGCTCACCGAGGAGGATGAGCGCACCGAAGGCGAGCGCGATACCGGGTTCGGTGATCCCGTACCAGAGGGTGTCGCCGAGGGCGTAGACGGTGAGGACGACGGCGGCGCCGTACACGAGCACGAGGGCAAACACCGGCCCCCTCACGCGCCACGCTCCACGGACGGAGGGGGTTTTCCCCTACCCGGGAAAGGCTCCGCAGGACACCCCTTCGGCCCGGGCGCCGGGGCGGGGCTCATGTGGGCCGGCCCGGGTCGTGGGACCGCGCGGCAGCGACCGGGGGGACGGCGTCCCCGCCCGGAACAGGGCCGCAGGACCCGTCGATCCCACGCGGTGGCGGGACGTTTCCTCTGGGGTCGGACTGTTCGTCCGAAGTGACCCGGTGGTGCCAGCCCTGGCGGGCCAGCGCCCGGGTGAGCGCCTCCACCATCCGCGGATCGAACTGCGTTCCGGCGCACCGCTCCAGCTCGCGCAGCGCCGTCCCCACCGGCCGCGCCCGCCGGTACGACCGCGTCGACGTCATCGCGTCGAACGCGTCCGCCACGGCGACAACCCGCGCGAACTCCGGAATCTGGCCACCCGCCAGCCCGTACGGATAACCGCTCCCGTCGAGCCGCTCGTGATGGTGCAGGATCGCCGCCCGCGCCTCCCCGAGAAAGCCGATGCCCCGGACCATTTCGTGCCCGTACTCGGGATGCAGCTCGATGATCCGCCGCTCCTCGGGGGTCAGCGGCCCGTCCTTGCGGAGCAGCCGCGTGGGGACGCCGAGCTTGCCGACGTCGTGCAGGATGCCGGCGAAGCGCAGGACCTCGACGCGCTCCTCGTCCATGCCGATCTCGCGCGCGATCATCACCGAAGCGCGGCCGACCCGTTCGCTGTGCCCGCGCGTGTACTGGTCCTTGATGTCGACCGCCTGCACGAGGGCGCGGATGGTCGCCTGGTGGGCGGCGCGCTCGCGGTGGTACTGCGCGAAGACCCAGCAGGAGATGTACATGGGCAGAAGGACGAAGAGCGCGGCGAGCGCCCCGTACGGACTGCGCCACAGCACCGCCATCATCAGCCCGGCCAGCCCGTGCACACAGTGCGGCGCCACCGACCGCAGCAGCAGCCCCCGCCACGCGGTACGCACGGGCAGCCGCTCGGCGGTGCAGAGGATGCCGCCGTCGAGGGCGGTCAGGACCAGGCAGAAGGCGAGGACGGCGGCCCCGGCGGGCAGCAGGACGTACGGAAAATCAGGCGCCGCACCGACCGCCCCGCCCCCCAGCGACGCACCGCCGTCCAGGAACGTGCAGACGTGCGCCGCGGCCCACGCGGCGAGCGCGAGCTGCGCCGCCCGCCAGGCCCGCCGTACCGCGCGCGGGCGCCGCTCGACATGGCCGACGAGCGCGCCGGGTACGGCGACGAGCGCGGCGGCCGACGGCGGCAGCAGCAGTACGGCGGCGAACAGCACCGGGAAGAAGGAGCCCGCGCCGACCCGCACCGCGCTCACGAGGAACGGCCGCCGCCCGAGCAGCTCGCACGCGGCGTAGGGGGCGGCGAGCAGCGCGGTGGTCGTCCAGGGGGTGCCGGCGCCCGGCCGCAGAGCGGGGAGCGCGCAGCAGACGGCCGCGACCAGCGCACACAGAATGTACGCACGCGCCGTTACTGATAGAGCTCTCACCGGCTTCGCTCCTGTTGTCCCGGTACGCCCGCCACAATTCGTGCGCCAGGCTAGCGAGTTGGGCGGAGCCGGAGACGACGAAGCGGCCGATTAGCACCTTCGAGTGATAATCGGCCGACTTCGCCACAAGCGGTGAGGGAGGGAGGAGCGGGGTGAGCGGGGAGGCTACGCCTCGTTGGCGGCGGCCGGCAGGTCGGCGGCCGTCGTGGCCGTCACGTCCTGCTCGGGCACGGCCTGCCCCGACCGGATCAGGTCGATACGGCCCATGACCTTGGATCGCAGGTCGGCCGGTACGTCGTCACTGCCGCAGCAGCGCTTCACCAGCTTCTTCACGGCCTGTTCGAGGCCGTACTTCTCCAGGCACGGGGAGCACTCCTCGAAGTGCACCTCGAACTTGGTGCAGTCGCTGTCGGGCATCTCGTGGTCGAGGAACTCGTAGAGATGATCCAGGACCTCAGAGCAGTCAGTCTCGTGCGGCTCTCCGCAGCTCATGAGCCCGAACCTTTCCCGTTGTTCGACTCGCCGGCACCGGCCGGGACCAGCCCGCGCTCACGTGCGTAGTCCTCAAGCATGCCGCGCAGCTGGCGGCGGCCCCGGTGCAGCCGGGACATCACCGTACCGATGGGTGTTCCCATGATGTCCGCGATCTCCTTGTACGCAAAGCCCTCTACATCCGCGAGGTAGACCGCGATGCGGAACTCCTCGGGGATGGCCTGCAGCGCGGACTTGACGTCCGAGTCGGGCAGGTGGTCGAGCGCCTGCGACTCGGCGGAACGCAGGCCGGTCGACATGTGCGACTCGGCGCGCGCGAGCTGCCAGTCCTCGATTTCCTCGGCGCCACTGCGCTGGGGTTCCCGCTGCTTCTTCCGGTACGTATTGATGAAGGTGTTCGTCAGAATGCGGTAAAGCCACGCCTTCAGATTCGTACCTTCACGGAACTGGTGGAAGGACCCGTACGCCTTGGCATACGTCTCCTGCACCAGGTCCTCCGCGTCGGCCGGATTGCGCGTCATGCGCAGCGCGGCCGAGTACATCTGGTCGAGGAAACCCAGCGCGTCGCGCTCGAAACGCGCGTTGCGCTCGGCGGTGCTCTCCTCCGCCGCCTGGCCGTCGTCGGTCCCTGTGTCGGTCCCAGTGACCGGACCCACCTCCTCCAACGCCGTGGCGGGGCCGAATGCGGACCCGCTCGAATCGGAGGATAGACGACGATCCTGCCCGGCCGCCGCCCGACGAGGGGCGGCCTTGGCCGCACTGAGCACCGTCCACTCCAGGTCAGCGGTGTTCGAGCGGCTCGGGCAGATGGTCGATCCCATGCGACGGACTCCCTCTCCACGTACGTGCGGTGTATGTCGACGCACGCAATAACAGAGGTGGGGCGCTCATCATTCCCGCAGCCCGTCGATCCAGTTCCCCACGGCGTCCGTGATCGTCCCGACGACCTCCTCCGGGGTGGTTCCGGCCTTCTTCGGTACGGCGAACCCGTGATCCCCGTACGGCACCTCCACGAGGTCGTACGCCCCGTCGGGGAACTCCTCGGGCTTCCCGAAAGGATCGTTTCCGCCCTGTACGACCAGGGTGGGGACACCGGCGCCCAGCAGCTCGTCCGCCCGGGACTTCTCGGGACGGCCGGGCGGGTGCAGCGGGAAGCTGAGGGCGAGCACGGCGTGCGCGCCCAGTTCGGCGGCGGTACGGCAGGCCACCCGCGCGCCGGCGCTGCGACCGCCGGCCACGACCGGCAGCCCGGGACGGAGCAGGGCGGGCCACAGCCCGCGCCATCCGGCGTCCAGGGTCTTGGGCGCGGGGGCGACCTTCTTCCCCGCCACCCGCCAGGGCTGCTCCACCAGGGCAACACTCACTCCACGCGCGGGCAGCGCGGCCGCGAGCCCCTGAAGGTCGCGCGCCCCGATCCCGCCGCCCGCGCCGTGGCTCACGGCCAGCACGGCCCAGGGCGCCGCGGCCTCGGCCCAGGTGATGCGCGCCTGCCCGACATCCGTCTCAACCGTCTCGCTGTGCGTCACGGCACCCATCCTGCGCCTGCGGCGCGGTGTGCTCAATCACCGCCGCCCCCGCATCCCGCACGCACGCGCCACCTCAGAACAGCGTCTCCACCTCCGGCGCCGCCAGCTCCTCCAGCAGCTCCGGCCCGTTGTTGCGCACGTTGCTCACAGCGGTGGTCACGGGATAAGCCCGCATCAGCCCGCCCGGCGGCGGCGCCGCCAGCTCCTGTACGGCCTCGATGTCCGTACGGGCCGGGTCCAGCCACGCGTCCCACCGGTCCGGCGTCAGCATCAGCGGCATCCGGGGGTGGATGTCGGCCAGCGATCCCGGCCCGGCGGCCGGCGCGACAGCCAGCGGTGACTTCTCCGCCTCGGTGGTGATGACGGTGCACGTCACCCACCACGCCTGCGGATGTCCCTCCGGCAGCGTCCGGTCGCGCCAGAAGTCGTAGAGTCCCGCCATCGCCATGACCGACCCGTCCGCCGGCGTCACGAAGTACGGCTGCTTTCGCGGCCGCTTCTTCTTCCCCTGCTCCTCCAGCTGCCGCTCGCCGGCCCCGGTGACCCACTCGTAGTAACCGTCGGCCGGAATGAGGCAGCGCCGCGAGACGAACAGCCGCCGGAACGACGGCTTCTCGTGCACCGTCTCCACCCGCGCGTTGATCATCCGTGCCCCGCCCTCGGGTGACTTCGCCCACGAGGGCACGAGCCCCCACTTCAGCTTTCTCAGCTGCCGAACCGGTTGCTTGTCCTGTGCGTCCTTCACAGGACGCACAAGTACGACGTGCACCTCCTTCGTGGGCGCCACGTTCCAGTCCGGGGCGAGCGCCTCCTTGGGCTCCCACTTCTGCACATCGAACAGCCCGACGAGATCCTCGGGCCTCCGGCTCGCTGCATACCGTCCGCACATAAGTGCCAGACTGCCACGACTGCCCGCACCTCAAGGAGCCGCCCGGAAAATGGACAGCACCCAGCTCGGCGATCTGTGGGACCGCATCTTCGGTACGCAGCCCGATCCCGACCAGTGGCTCGTGATCGCAACGGCCTTCGCCGCACTCGCCGTCGTAGTCCCGCGCACCGTCTGGCGTCTGACGCGCAACGCCATCACCATCGCCCACGAGGGCGGCCACGGCCTGATCGCCCTGCTCACGGGCCGCAGCCTGGACGGCATACGTCTCCACTCCGACACCAGTGGCCTGACCGTCAGCCGGGGCAAGCCGACCGGCATCGGCATGATCCTCACGGCCGCCGCGGGATACACCGCCCCCTCCCTCCTGGGCATCGGCGGCGCCTGGCTGCTCGCCGCCAACCACATCACGCTCTTCCTCTGGATCGCGACTGCCCTGTTGCTCGCGATGCTGGTGATGATCCGCAACGCGTACGGCGCCCTGACCGTGATCGTCACCGGCGCCGCCTTCCTCCTCATCTCCTGGCTGACGACCCCGCAGGTGCAGGCGGCCTTCGCGTACGCCGCCGTCTGGTTCATGCTCATCGGTGGCATCCGGCCCGCCTTCGAGCTCCAGTCGAAGCGCCGTCACGGCGGCGCCCCGGACTCGGACGCCGACCAGTTGTCGCGGCTCACGCACGTACCGGCCCTTGTGTGGCTGTTGTTCTTCCACACGGTGTCGGTCTGCGCGCTGCTGGGCGGCGGCCGCTGGCTGCTCGGGCTGTGAAACCGCCGTTACTGGGCGCAGCGCACGAGCATCACTGAGTTACGCCCGGGTTTCGCCACATTTGATCAAGATCCGGGTTCGCCGGGAGCCATTAAAGTGATGGCCATGACCGAAAGCCCCGTGCACCCCGCCCTCTGGCCCGCCCCGCGCGCGGGCGAAGCCGTCGACGCGACCGTCACCGTGCCCGGATCGAAATCGGTCACCAACCGCGCTCTCGTCCTGGCCGCCCTCGCCGCCGAGCCCGGATGGCTGCGCCACCCGCTGCGCTCCCGCGACACCCTGCTGATGGCCGACGCGCTGCGCGCGATGGGCGTCGGCATCGAGGAGACCGTGTCGTCCAGCTCGTCCGCCACGGGCGAGCTCGACGGTTCCGGCGAGGCCTGGCGCGTCATCCCGGCGGGTCTGCACGGCCCGGCCACGGTCGACGTCGGCAACGCGGGCACGGTGATGCGCTTCCTGCCGCCCGTCGCGGCGCTCGCCGACGGCGAGGTCCGTTTCGACGGCGATCCCCGTTCGTACGAACGCCCGCTCGGCGCGGTCATCGATGCGCTGCGCACCCTCGGCGCCCGTATCGACGACGACGGCCGCGGCGCGCTCCCGCTGACCGTGCACGGCAGCGGCGCACTGGATGGCGGAGCGGTCGACATCGACGCGTCCTCGTCTTCCCAGTTCGTGAGCGCGCTCCTGCTGTCCGCCCCGCGCTTCAACCAGGGCGTGGAGGTACGTCACACCGGCGCCACCCTCCCCTCCATGCCGCACATCCTGATGACCGTAGACATGCTGCGCGCGGTCGGCGCCCAGGTGGACACCCCCGAGTCCGGCGGTGAGCCCAACGTCTGGCGGGTCTCCCCCGGCGCCCTGCTCGGCCGCGACCTGACCATCGAGCCGGACCTGTCCAACGCGCAGCCGTTCCTCGCCGCCGCGCTGATCACCGGCGGCCGCGTCACCATCCCCGACTGGCCCGAGCGCACCACCCAGCCGGGCGACGCGCTGCGTGAGATCTTCACCGAGATGGGCGGTTCCTGCGAGCTCACCGAGCAGGGCCTCACCTTCACCGGTACGGGCACCGTCCACGGCATCGACGTGGATCTGGGTGACGTCGGTGAGCTGACCCCCGGCATCGCGGCGGTCGCGGCCCTGGCCGACTCCGAGTCCGTCCTGCGCGGCGTCGCGCACCTGCGGCTGCACGAGACCGACCGGCTGGCCGCCCTCACCAGGGAGATCAACGCCCTCGGCGGCGATGTCACCGAGACCGAGGACGGGCTGCGCATCCGGCCGCGCCGCCTGCACGGCGGGACGTTCCACACGTACCACGACCACCGCATGGCGACCGCGGGCGCGATCATCGGCCTCGCCGTCAAGGACGTACAGATCGAGAACGTGGCCACGACCGCCAAGACACTGCCCGACTTCCCGCAGATGTGGACCGGAATGCTCGACGGAAACTGACGGGGCCTGACGACATGCGCCGCTACGGCAAGAACCCCGACGAAGACGACATCCGGACCCGCCCGAACCCCAAGGGCAACCGGCCTCGCACCCATACCCGCCCCAAGCACGAGGACGCCGTCGAAGGCTTCGTCGTGACCGTCGACCGGGGCCGCATCACCTGCCTCGTCGACGACCGCACGGTGATCGCGATGAAGGCCCGCGAGCTGGGCCGCAAGTCCGTCGTCGTGGGCGACCAGGTCGCCATCGTCGGCGACCTGACGGGCGACAAGGACACCCTGGCCCGCATCGTCCGGGTCGAGCCGCGCCGCTCGGTGCTGCGCCGTACCGCCGACGACGACGACCCGTTCGAGCGGGTGGTCGTCGCCAACGCCGACCAGCTGGCGATCGTCACCGCGCTGGCCGACCCCGAGCCGCGCCCGCGCATGATCGACCGCTGCCTGGTCGCGGCGTACGACGCCGGGCTCACGCCACTCCTCGTGCTGACCAAGGCGGACCTGGCCCCGGCGGACACCCTCCTGAACGCTTACCGACCCCTCGGCGTCCCCTACATCGTGACCAGCCGCGAGGAGCTGGAGAACGGCGCGGCGACCGAGCTGGTGCGCAAGCACCTGGAGGACAAGGTGACGGCTTTCGTCGGCCACTCGGGCGTCGGCAAGACGACCTTGGTCAACACGCTGGTACCGAAGGACCTCTGGCGTACGACCGGCGTCGTCAACGCGGTCACGGGCCGCGGCCGGCACACCACCACCTCGGCGCTCGCGCTGCCGCTCACGGGCGTGCCCGGCTGGGTGATCGACACCCCCGGCGTCCGTTCCTTCGGGCTGAACCACGTGGACCCGTCGCGCGTCATCCTCGCCTTCCCGGACCTGGAGCCGGGGACGGAGGGCTGCCCGCGCGGCTGCAGCCACGACGAGGCGGAGTGCGCGCTCGACCAGTGGGCGGCCGACGGTCACGCCGACCCGGCCAGGCTGGACTCGCTGCGCCGGCTTCTGGCCACGCGGGAGCGGCGCGAAGGCGACTGACCGCGTCACGTTTACGCCTGCTGACGTCTGGTAAGTGCATAATCGCACCGAGTCAGACGAAGCAGTCACCGACGCGGGGAGGCGACCGACCATGGCGTGGCTGCTGGTGATCGTGGCAGGACTGCTGGAGACCGGCTTCGCCGTGTGCCTGAAGCTGTCCCACGGGTTCACCCGGCTCTGGCCGACGGTCGCCTTCGCCGCGTTCGCGCTGGGCAGCTTCGGCCTGCTGACGCTCGCGCTGAAGAAGCTCGACGTGGGACCGGCGTACGCGGTGTGGACCGGCATCGGCGCCGCCGGCACCGCGATCTACGGGATGGTCTTCCTCGGCGATGTGGTCTCGACGCTGAAACTGGTCTCGATCTCGTTGGTGATCATCGGCGTCATCGGGCTCCAGCTCTCGGGCTCGGCCCACTGACGCCGCGCCCCGGCCCGCCGTGACCCGCCCCTCCGTGACGCGCCCCGCCGAGAGCGGTCCGCAGCAGCCGCGCGAAGTCGTCCGCCGACGCCGTGGGTGCGACGACGTACGAGAGAGCGAGACGGACGGTCAGCTCACAGCGGTGCGCGATGTCCGCCGCCTCCGCCTTCGTACGTCCAATCCCGAGCGCGGCGAGCGCCCTGTCCCGTACCGCCGCGACCAGCTCGGCGGGCCCCGGTGAGCCGTCGTCGGCCCGGCGCTGGGCGGGCACCGGGGACACCGAGACGCTGAGGGCGTACCTCGCGGGGCGGGGCGCGGGCAGCCGCTCGCCCCAGCAGCCGGTGAGCAGGGCGCGGACGAGCGGACTGGTGCGGGCGGCGCCGACGGTCCACTCGGCGACGGCCACGAGCCGGTCATGGACGCCCGGCGTCCGCGCGGCCGCCGGATCGGCGGTCCCGTTACCCGGCCGGTCGGCCGGCCTCGCCGCTGTCCATTCGGCCGTCCCGCCGGCCAGCACCCGCTCGACGCCCGCCAGATAACCGCCGGCCTCACGGCGCACCAGCGCGCGGGCGAGGCCGTCCTTGCTGCCGAACTCGTTGTAGAGGGTCTGCCGCGAGACACCGGCCGCCGCGGCCACGCCGACCATCCGCACCCCGGACCACGGCCGGGGTGCGAGCGCGGTGAGGGCGGCGTCCAACAAGGCCTCTCGCGCTGTGGGCATCGCGTTGCCTCCCCGGCTGCTCCGGTCTCAGAGTTGACGCGCCGCCGGGCCCTGTCAATGGCCCGCGCGCCGTGGCGTAGGGAGCGTACGGACGGAGGACCGGGCCCGCACAGCGAGACCGTGTGGTTCGGGCACAACGCGGTCGATACTGTTCAGTCATGCCCGACTATCACGATGATCTGCGCTTTGCCCATGTTCTCGCGGATGCCGCGGACGCCACGACGATGGAGCGCTTCAAGGCTCTGGATCTCAAGGTCGAGACCAAACCGGACATGACGCCGGTGACGGAGGCCGACAAGGCCGCCGAGGAGCTGATCCGCAGCCATCTGCACCGCGGCAGGCCGCGTGACGCCGTTCTGGGCGAGGAGTACGGGCTCCAGGGCACGGGCCCGCGCCGCTGGGTGGTCGACCCGATCGACGGCACGAAGAACTACGTGCGCGGTGTGCCGGTCTGGGCGACGCTGATCTCACTCATGGAGGCGGGCGAGCACGGCTTCCAGCCCGTGATGGGCGTCGTGTCCGCACCCGCGCTGGGCCGCCGCTGGTGGGCGGCGAAGGGCGCCGGAGCGTACACGGGACGCAGCCTCACCTCGGCGACCCGCATCCACGTCTCCAAGGTCAACGAGATCGCGAACGCGTCCTTCGCGTACTCCTCGCTCAGCGGCTGGGAGGAGCGGGGCCGGCTCGACGGCTTCCTGGACCTGACCCGCGACTGCTGGCGGACGCGCGGATACGGCGACTTCTGGCCGTACATGATGGTCGCCGAGGGCGCGGTGGACATCTGCGCGGAGCCTGAGCTCTCGCTCTGGGACATGGCCGCGAACGCGATCATCGTCCAGGAGGCGGGCGGCGTCTTCACCTCCCTCGAAGGGGTGACGGGCCCTCACGGCGGCAACGCGGCGGCGTCCAACGGCCTGCTCCACGAGGAGATGCTGAACTACCTGCGCGGCTAGCCGCCTGCGGCCCCCCGTGCGCCGGAAACCGGCGCGCGGGGGCGTGTGATCGCCGCAGACACCCTCCCACGCCCCCTTGTTGCCTTCCCGTCCGGCTGTCACTCTGTGAGTCCCCCCACTTGTGAACTTGTGAATCGGTTCTCGTATCGCTCGACGCCCGCTTCACCAAGGAGGTGGCTCCGTCCATGCTCGTCCGTGACGCCATGAGCACGGTGGTCCTCACCATCGGCCCCGCCCATACGCTCCGCCAGGCAGCCCGTCTGATGGCGGAGCGCCGCGTCGGGGCGGCCGTCGTCCTCGACACCGACGCCGGCGGACTCGGCATTCTGACCGAACGCGACATCCTCATCTCCGTCGGGTCGGGCCAGGACCCCGACCTGGAGACGGCCGGCACCCACACCACCACCGACGTCGTCTTCGCGGCGCCGTCCTGGACCCTGGAGGACGCCGCCGACGCCATGGCGCACGGCGGCTTCCGGCACCTGATCGTGCTGGACGGCGAAGGCCCCGTGGGCGTCGTCTCCGTACGCGACATCATCCGCTGCTGGGCACCGAGCCGCCGCCGGCAGACCGCCTCCCTCGTGGGCTGAGCGCGAAGGAAGGCCGGACTCCCCTGGGGGAATCCGGCCCTCCGCCTACGACAAGCGGTCCGTACTAGCCGCGCAGGGCCTGGACCGCGGCTTCCAGCCGCTTGCCGAAGTCACCGTCGGCCTGACGGAAGTTGTTGACGGCGCGCTCCGCGATGTCGTCGCGCGACACCTTGGAGATGAACTGGGCCAGGTTGTCGATGAGACGGCCCTTCTCGTCCTCGGACATCAGGCGGTAGAGGTTCCCCGCCTGGACGAAGTCGTCGTCCTCGGCGTGACGCGGGGCCTCGTGGTTGCCCGTACCACCGGTGACCGGGACGGACTCCCACAGCGGCCGGTTGGTCTGGGCGGGGCCGCCGAAGCTGTTGGGCTCGTAGTTCTTGGTGCCCTTGTGGCGGCCGTCGTACAGGTAGCCGTCACGGGAGTTCGTCCGCGCCTCGGTGGCGTGCGGGCGGTTCACCGGCAGGTGGTCGGCGTTGATGCCGACGCGGTAGCGGTGGGCGTCGCCGTACGCGAAGAGGCGGCCCTGGAGCATCTTGTCGGGGGACGGGCCGATGCCCGGCACGAAGTGCGCGGGGCTGAAGATCGACTGCTCGACCTCGGCGAAGATGTTCTCCGGGTTGCGGTTGAGCTCCAGCTTGCCGATCTCGATCGGCGGGTAGTCCGCGTGCGGCCAGACCTTGGTCAGGTCGAACGGGTTGAAGCGGTACGTCGCCGCCTCGGCCGCCGGCATGATCTGCACCTGCACGGTCCAGGACGGGAACTCGCCGCGCTCGATGGCCTCGCGCAGGTCGCGCTGGTGCGAGTCGGGGTCGACGCCGGAGAGGCGGTTGGCCTCGTCGGTGGTGAGGTTCTTGATGCCCTGGTCGGTCTTGAAGTGGTACTTGACCCAGAAGACCTCGCCGGCCTCGTTGTTCCACTGGTACGTGTGCGAGCCGTACCCGTTCATGTGGCGCAGCGTCGCCGGGATGCCGCGGTCACCGAACAGCCAGGTCACCTGGTGCGTCGACTCGGGGCTCAGGCCCCAGAAGTCCCACACGTTGTCGGCTTCCTGCGAGCCGGTGTACGGGTCGCGCTTCTGGGTGTGGATGAAGTCGGGGAACTTGATGGCGTCCTTGATGAAGAAGACGGGCGTGTTGTTCCCGACGAGGTCGTAGTTCCCCTCCTCCGTGTAGAACTTCAGCGCGAAACCGCGGGGGTCGCGCACCGCGTCCGCGGAGCCGAGGTTGCCCGCGACGGTGGAGAAGCGCAGGAAGGTCTCGGTCTTCTTGCCGACCTCGGAGAGGAACTTCGCGCGCGTCCACTGCGAGACGTCACGGGTCACGGTGAAGGTGCCGTACGCACCGGCGCCGCGGGCGTGAACGATGCGCTCCGGGATGCGCTCACGGTTGAAGTGGGCGAGCTTCTCAAGCAGCGCCTGGTCCTGAACCAGAACGGGGCCGCCTACGCCAGCGGTCTCGCTGTTCTGGTTGTCGGCGACCGGCGCGCCGGCCTCCGTGGTAAGCGGTCCCTGCGTCACGTGCGCCTCCTGCGTCATACCTGCAAGTCCTGTCCCTTGGCGTTTGCCGCTCCCGATCCTACAATGGACTTTGTCTAAGTCAAGCAGACATCCAAAGACACACCCATTCGGGACCAGGGTCCCCTCACTGTTAGGCTGGACCGCATGAGTGACCTGTTGGAACGACTGCGCGGACGCGGCTGGCGTATGACCGCTCAGCGGCGCGTCGTGGCCGAAGTCCTCGACGGGGACCACATCCACCTGACCGCCGACGAGGTGCACGCGCGCGCCGTGGCGAAGCTGCCCGAGATCTCCCGGGCGACCGTGTACAACACGCTGGGCGAGATGGTGTCCCTCGGCGAGGTGATCGAGGTGTCCACGGACCGCCGGGCGAAGCGGTACGACCCGAACGCCCACCGCCCGCATCAGCACCTGGTGTGCGCGCAGTGCGGCGCCATACGCGACGTACACCCGGTCGGCAATCCGCTCACGGACCTGCCGAACTCCGAGCGCTTCGGCTTCACGATCTCGGACGTAGAGGTGACCTACCGGGGCACGTGCCCCAACTGCGCCTCCGCCTGACGCCGCCACGCGGTACATGAAAGGGCCCGGCACCGGATTCCGGTACCAGGCCCTTTCACGTACGTACGGGTGCGCGCACCCGTGTCCGTATACGACGAGGGCCCGGATCTCTTTCGAGATCCGGGCCTTCGGCTACTTCTTCAGTAGCGGGGACAGGATTTGAACCTGCGACCTCTGGGTTATGAGCCCAGCGAGCTACCGAGCTGCTCCACCCCGCGTCGGTAAACACGACTGTACGTCGCACCGCCGACCAGCGCAAATCCGTTCCCGTACGCGGTGAAGAAACGATCCGCCAGTACCCGCTGCCCCACGCGGTCTACGCGGTGAGCTCCTGGTGCAGCGCCTCGCGCAGGCGCGCGGCGCGCTCGGCGACCTCGGCCGGTCCGAGCTCGACGGCCCGCGCGCACCACCGCTCGCCCTCGTCCAGCTCGCCGTGGCGGGCGGCGAGCAGCGCGAGGCGCAGCGCGGCGCGGCCGTGGCCCGCGTGCGCGGCGCGGGACCACCACAGGGCGGCCTCCGGCTCGCTGCCCTCGCGGGCCAGCAGCAGACCGAGGTTGAAGGCGCCGTTGCGGCTGCCCGCCTCGGCGGCCTCCCGGTACCAGCGCGCGGCGCCCTCCAGGTCGCCCCGGCCCGCGGCGAGCATGCCGACGCGCACCTGCGCGCGGCGGTGACCCTGCTCGGCGGCCCGCTCGTACCACTCCTCGCAC
>NZ_JAGGPC010000030.1:0-135362 GCF_018614005.1 Streptomyces sp. ISL-99 | reverse complement strand
TCGCCGGTCATCGTCGAGTTTACCGACCGTAGGTAGTCCTGCCCGTGATGTCCGTCTGGGACTGTGACCAGGTCGTCCCGGGCTTGTTTACCGACCGTGTCCGGGGCGTCTGTCATGTTCTGGAGTCGGTACGGAGGACGAGTGGCACGGCACGTGGTGGTCGGGGACTTGCGGGTCCAGCAGATCGAGCGGAAGGACGGGCGGCGGTCGTGGACGATCGTGTGGCCCGAGGGGACGGTGCACACGGAGGCGGACCGGTTCCTGCGTCTGCATGAGGGTTCGGGAACGCAGAGGACGTACGCGTATCTGCTGGTGGACCATCTGCGGTGGCTGGAGCGGGAGTGCCTGGCCTTCGCCGCGGTCCAACTGCGGGATGTGGAACGGTACATGGGACTGGTGGGGGCCGAGGTCCGCATGCCGCTCGGCGAGCCGTGGCGGGTCGGCAAGCGCCCCTACGGCCACTCCGCGCTGTCGACCGCGGCGGCTTGCCTGAAGGGCTTCTACCTGCACCAGTCCTCCCTCGGTGTGAACGGGGAGCTCGGCAAGAAGCTCGACAAGTCCCGGCTGCCGTCGCGGGTGGACCGGCGCCGTTCGCTCCTCGGGCATGTGAAGTCGTCGCTGCCCACCAACCCGCTGGCGCCGAAGGGCCCGCACCGCCGGCATCCGAAGATGCTTCCGGACGGCGCCCGGGAGAGGCTCCTGGAGACGGTGAACGCCGCCCGGGACCGGCTGGTTGTCACCTGGCTCGCCGACGGGGGCTTGAGGATCGGTGAGCTGTGCGGGCTGCACCTGGTCGACCTGCACCTGCGGGAGAACGCGGCTTGCGGCGAGTGCCGCGCCCCCCACCTGCACGTCTGCCACCGGCCCGGCAATCCGAACCGGGCCGAGGCCAAGAGTAAGCAGCCGTGGCGGGTTGAGCACGGCTTCGTGACCGGTGGGCTGATCAAGCGGGTCAGCCCGGCGATGGTGCACACCTACTTCGAGTACGTCACCACCGAGTACCCGCGCGGCGCCGGGCACGGCATGCTCCTGGTTCAGTTGCACGGCGCCGATACCGGACAGCCGTGGGCGCCGGTCGGGGCCCGGCGGATGCTCGGCCGGGCCGGGAAACGCGCCGGACTGGGGGTCGTGAAGCCCCATGCCTTCCGGCACTCGTTTACCTCCGCGGTTCTCGACGCCGCCGACGGCAACCTGCTCATCGCCAGGGACGCCGGCGGCTGGGCCTCGGCCGCGATGGTGGATGAGGTCTACGGCCACGTCGATGTCCACGACCCGGTCTTCGATGCCGCTCTGCGCACGGTCTGGGGTGAGACGAAGTGACGGCGCCGTCGCTGCTGCCGCAGCAGGATGCCCGCACGCGACGGGACCGGCTGGAGGTGCTCACCGCGCTGATCAACGGGCCCGAGTTCGACCCGGTGCTGCGCGGCGGGGTGCTGAAGATCCCGCCGACGCACCCGGTCTATCCGTGGAGCTGCACGGTCGTCGACTGCGCGCGGCCCCGCTGGCGGCGCTACGCGATGTGCTCGGTGCACGCCGAGCAGTGGCAGGAGGCGGAGGCGCGCGGCATAAGCCGGGCTCAGTTCCTGCGGACCGCGGAGCCGCTGCCGGCCACGGAGATGCCGGAGGCGATGATGTGCCGGATCTGCCCGCAGCGGCCGGCGTTCAGCCTGCAGCTGGTGCTGTGCTTCCGGCACCGCAACCGGTGGCTGAGCCACCTGAAGCGGCATCCCGAAGGACGTGTGAACGAGGGGGAGTTCGAGCGGTGGCTGGCCGACCAGCCGTCGCTCCCGGGCTACGGTGAGTGTGGCGCGGACGTGTGCGACGAACTGGCCGCCTCGCCGCTGGGGTTGTGCGGCGCGCACGAGCGCGGCTACATCCGGGCCGGGCGCCCGGGCGGGGCAAAGCCGCCAAAGAACTTCTTCGCCACCTACGAGCGCCGTGATCGCCCTGTGCCAGTGACCTGCCAGGACCAGGCCGCCTTCCGTGCCTGGTGCCGCGCACAGCTGCCGGTGCACCGCACCGGAACGGTCAACCTGCGCGGGCTGCGGCCCCTGCTGAGGGCCGAGTTCCAGTGGGGCATGCATGTCCACGGCCTGCAACCCGTCGCCGTGTGGCACCTGACGTGGGTGCAGTCGCTCGCGGACGAATGCCAACGCCGCGACGTGGAATCCCTGGCCGGCCTGGATGCATCCGTCTTCCGCCGCGCCTACCACCAGCGCATGGTCCAGGAGATGCAACAGGCCCTGCGGAAGATCTACTTCACCCCCTCCGACACCCGGGACGCCGGCTACATCGAGACCGAACACTTCGGGGTGCGCTTCCCGCACCGCTCCAGCTACGTCGACCTGACCTGCATCTCCCAGCCGTGGCTGCGCGACCTCTTGTGGGACCACATCGCCGACGTGCTGCGCTCGCCCACCTGCCCGCGCAGCGCGCAGCCGGTGGACTTCGTGCGCCGCGCCGCGGCCGAACTGTCCGCGTTTTTGGAGGCGGAGGCGCCGGGCGGCGGCCACGATCCCACGGTGCTGCGCGGCGAGCACGTCCACCGCTTCGTCGCGGACCTGCGCAACCGCGAACGCCTCGGCCTGGCCTTCCGCGGCCAGGCCCGCCTGGACGGGCGGAAGTCGAAGGTCACCGAGAACTCGCGCCGGATGGTGTTCAACTACGGCCGGGCCCTGCTGCGCGGCGCGCTGGACAGCGGCAACGCCGAGCAGATCGGCCTGGACCGCGCCTTCATCGCCGCCATGCCAGTCGGCGGCCCGGGCACGCCCCGCCGCCGCAACCCCTTCCCCGACGAGGTCGCCCGCGCGCTTGCGGACGAGGCCAACCTGCAGCAGCTCGCCGACGGCCACGACCCACACGACCGCGGCCTGCGGGATGTGTGGGAGACCATCATCGTCACCGGCCGGCGCGCCAGAGAGGTCCTCCAGCTCCGCCTGGATTGCGTCGGCCGCTACGGCGGGCTGCCCCTGCTCTGGCACGACCAGACCAAGGTCGGCAACCTGAACGCGGCCGTCCGCATCCCCGATCATCTCCTGGACCGGCTCGAAGAACGCCGCCGCAAGACCCTGACCCACTACGCCGACCGGCACGCCGGCCGCCCACCCACTCCTGCCGAGCGGGCTCACCTGGCCCTGTTCCCCACTGACATCCTCAACCCCGACGGCCGCCGCGCTTTGTCCTACACCTGGTTTCACACCGGATTCCGCAGCTGGCTCGCCGATCTTGACCTCGGCGGTCACTACGTCGCCCACCAGGCCCGGCACACGCTGGCCACCCGGCTGCTGCGGCACGGCGCGACCCTGACGCACATCCGCCGCTACCTCGGCCAGGTCTCCGACCGCATGGCCGAGCACTACGTCCACCTGACCCAGTCGGACCTGGAGAACGTCCTCCAGCACGTGTGGGTCGCCGGACCCGGCACCACGAATCCCGGAGAACTCCTCACCAGCGACACCACCCCGCTCACCCGCGAGCAGGCCCAGGCCCTGGCCATCGACCTCTCTCGCCGCAGTACTCCCGCCGAGGGCGGGTTCTGCACCTTCCAGCCTGTCGTGAACGGCGGCGCCTGCCCCTGGAACCTCGACTGCCACAACTGCGACAAGTTCGTCCTCTCGGGCGCTGACCTGCTCTACTGGCGTCGCAAGCGCGAGCAGTGGCGGCTATTGGCCGAGCGCGCCCCCGACGACGCCACCGCCGACTACCTCCACCGCCACTTCGAGCCCACCGCCCGCGCCATCGACGGCCTGGAGAAGGCGCTGGCCGGCCTCGGCCTCCTCGACGACGCCCTCGCCCTGGACCTGCGCAAACCCCAGGACTACTTCCACCGCGTGTGGTCCACCGCCTTCCGCGCCGTCGACCTCGCCGACGCGCGCAGCGACGAGCAGGACGAGTACAGCGATACGTGCACAGCCGACGGCGACGACCCCAAACAGGACGCTGCATGAACACCGCCACTGTTCCCGAACCCCGCACCGCGGCGGCCCTGGCCGCACGCCGCCGCAAGACCGAAGCCGCCCTCAAGCGCGTCCACCAGGCCATCGCCCGGCTCCGACGCGAGAAAGCCCAGGTCAGCGTCGCCGCCATCGCCCGCCGAGCGGACGTCTCACGCACCTTCCTCTACGACAACGTCGAGGCCAGAGCCGCGGTCGCCGCAGCGATGGCTCAGGCCGGCGAACACCAATCCCGCACGCTCGCTGAACAGGACGACGAACGCGAAGCGACCTGGCGCGAACGCGCCCTGAACGCCGAGGACGCCCTCAAAGCCGCTCACGCCGAGATCCTCGCCCAGCGCACCCGGATCGGCGAACTCCTCGGCCAGATACGCGACCTGGAGGCCGAATGGACCGAGGATGCCATCCAGCGGATCACCACCGAGAACACCACCCTCAAACAGCGCGTCCGCCAGCTCACCACCGACAACCGCACCCTCGACGAACGACTCAAGGCCGCCCGCTCCAACCTCCGCTTCCAGGACCGGCGCGTCGCCGACCTCGAAGCCCGCATCGCCGAACCGGCACCGAAGTCCTGATCCTCCCGCCCAGCCACTTCATGGCCCGTCCTCCCTCCCGGTGGACGGGCCATCCCATGAGACGTCCACGGCGAGTTACAGCAACGGTGTTGGGGCTCTCTGAAAATGGGTCTGGGCGGAATGGTCCGATCCCTATCACTTCAGCAACGAGCCGTGGAGGTACAACTATGACCGATTCGTCGACGCCATCGCACTTGCCCCGGACCGGGCCGTCGTCCTGGCACAGGGAAGTCCCACGGCCCACGCTCTGCACAGCGGGAACACCGTCTGGCCGCCGATCGCCCCCGGAAGGGCGACGGCCGGCTTGCCGTCTGTAGGCAACGGCATCGTCCAGATAGGTCTCGCCGACGGCCACGCCAGCGTCCGGTGCCTCGACGCCGCCGAGGGCGCCATCCGATGTTGCGCTTACGTCCAGCTCGGTGCGGTCCCTTTAGGGTCTCCGAACGGCACTGGTCGACCGGTGAGGGCGTCTAGGAGGAGGCGGTCACCGAGCGGCTGCGACAGTTCGACCCTCATGTTTTGTTCGATCATGTCGGCGGGGCATGTGCCGCTTTCGGCCCCCTTGATGGAGGCGTACAGTACTACGCTCTCATCTGTCTCTAGCGCTTTGACGATGGGGCCGTCGTCGCAGGATCCGTGAGTGGCCTTCACAGTTATGGAGCGACCATCTGCCGCCGTTCCGGCCAGCCGGGCGATGCTCCTGAGGCCGCCAGCAGCCCCTTGTCGGGCTTGTCCGATCGGCGGCTTGGGAAGCTTTGACGGGGTTACGGCGACACGCTTGAGCGGGGTGTCGTAGCTCTTCAGCGTGAACAACCATGCGGGAACGGTTGCGTTGCCGCGGCTTGTCACGATGGTTGTCGTACCGAGCCGGGCCCCAGTCACGGTCAGGTGGGGTCCGGCGCTGCGGTTAAGGGCGAACGACTGGTATGCCTTCTTTGCCTCAATCAGTGGGCGGGTGAGATCTTTCCCGTTTCCCCAGTCCACCTTCCCGAGGGCGGGGGCTGTGCTGGGCAGATTGCCGCCCAGGACGAAGTTCTTCGTTTCGTAGGCTCGCTCGTCTGCCTTGCTGCGCCAGCCGGATTCCGGCTTCTGCACCGCGTCGGCCATCGGGTAGTAGCCCTGCGCCCAGGCAGCGGCGGCCGCAGATGCCCGCCAGGCATCGGCTACTTGACGGGCGCGCTTCTCCTGCATGCGCAGCGACTGATCGTTCGCATGACCATCGTCTGTGCGCTGATCATTGCCGCAACCAGCAAGGAGGCTCGTGCTCAGGAGTGATACCAACAGCATGCAGACGGAGCGCTTCGGTTGCGTATTCATGAAGTCCTCTGTGGCGGTCGACGAGGGGTTAGCTATGGAACACAAGGGCGCGGGGACTCTTCAGCGCCCAGCGCTGACCCACTCCCACACCTTCGACGCGGAGGGGCGCATCCGGGTTCACTCACGGCCTCTCGCCGCCTGCTGCATCTGCGTTGGTGTCGCAGGACCGCAGGGCCGCAGGCAGCGAGAGGTCGTCCGTGGCCTAGTAGACCTTCAGGCCCTCCCAGGAGAGCACCTTGTATACCGGCTCGTAAAAGCTGGAACGGTCCGCTTGGCTGTCGGAATCCCCACATGGCTTGTCGGCATAACTGCCGCCCGAATTGATGCCCAGCGCCGTCTCACCGCTGAAGAGGGGTCCTCCGCTGTCACCATGCACGGTGCAGTTGCTCGCCTCGATCATGTGGCGGAGCGTGGTGCCGTCGGAGTAGGTGACCGTCGCGTCCGTCGCCAGCACCATGCCCACGAGGTCCTGGCTCATGGTCCCCACGCGCTTCACCTTCTCCCCGTCGAACGCGGAGGCGGAACGCGAGATCTGCCCTTCCGAGCCGTCCCTGTACTGGATCGTTCCGTACGGCGCGACGTCGCTGTTGCTGTACTCCACCACTCCGTAGTCGGACTGATTCACGTCGTTGCCGTAGGCCCAGTCGATGGCCCTTCCGAGGGGAATGTCCCCGCTCCTGCGGCGCCAGGTGACAGCGCCTCCCTCCATGCAATGGCCGGCGGTAAGCATGTACTTCTTACCGCTGGAATTCTGCACGTTGAACCCGGCCGAGCAGGTCTTGGTCCAGTTTGTTCCGCCTGACGTGAAATTCGAAACTATGCCTAGGCCGCCGCGCATGGCGTACGCGGTCGATTCGATCTTGCCGGAGTGTTTGGTTATGTCGACCGCGTCCCCGAATCCGGAAACGGACTCCTCGATTCGAGTCCTGTCGGCGTCGGAGACCCCGTCGTAGATCTTTACGTTCACCCGGTTGCTGCTCTGGTCGATACTCCAGGAAGTGTTGGGTATCCCCGCCAGTTGATCCAGTTCCGCCTTGGCGGAGCTGAGTTCGGCCGCGCTGTGTGGGACGACCTCCGCTGCCGCCCCAGCGCTTCGCACGGTTTCTGCCGCGGCCTGATCGGTAACGGCGACAACGAGTTGGTCGTCCTGGTAGTAGATGCCGGCTGTGCGCTTGTTGCCCAGCCGATCGGCGATCGCCGCCACCTCTGCCGGCTCGGTGAGCGGTGCCGACGTTGCATGGGCGGGGGTAAGTGTGGTCAGCATGAGAACCCCGCCGACCGCCGTCGCTATGATCCCTCGGTACGCGTGATGACGTCTTCGCATGTATGCCCCCTGCTTGTCGAAGTTGGATTGCGCTCCCTGTGATCCGCCTGCTCGGGCGAGACTCGCGACAGCAGGTGACCGAGCAGTGAATTGGACATGACAATTCCGCTTGCTGATCACGTTTGGCTTGAATCCACAAGCTGCGGGCCGGAAAGTCCCCACGGAAAAGTGTCTTGGCCTCGCCGCCTACGTATGAATCAGAGCGTGGTGGTGAACCGTGCTGTAGCTCGATGATCTGTGGCTTTCCTGTCCCCGTCCTGCGCCCGGGCTATGACCCGCGCCCGCCGGTCTGGCAGCCCGGGATGGATCAGTCCCTGCCCGGGGCCTACCGGCAGGTGTTCGCGGCGGTCGTGGCGGCTGCGGGACCGGTGTCCGCGCAGGAGCTGACGCGCGCGCTGGGCCGGGACGCGTCGCGGTTGGGGTGCGTTTCTTCTGGAGGGACAAGAAATACCTGGTTAGCACCTTGCGTCTGCGGCAAGCGCGGCACAGGAGGTCGCGCCGAGTTCCCAGCACCGACCACGTCCGTGCTGGTCGGCAGTGTGGGGTCCCTCAAGAAGAAACGCACCCGAGCTCCAACAACGGCCAACAACTCGCCGTCGCGGACATGTAGTCTATGAGTCGTCGCAGTTCAGAGCCGGTTCGCGAGCTCCTGCGGTCGGTAAAGTCGAGTACAAGCGTGGTGTCGACGCTGGCGTCATCAACCAGGGTCTCTTCTACCTGGCGTGGCTGATGGACCACCGTGCAGAGTTCGAGCACCTGGTCCGCGACCGGCTCGGGGTGACGGCCGCGACCCAGGTCCTGTGGAGCGGACCGCGCCTGATCTGTATCGCAGGTGACTTCACCCGCTACGACGTGCACGCCGTGCGCGAGCACCGGCGCTCGATCGACCTGGTCCGCTACCGACTTTTCGGCAGCGACCTGCTCGGCCTTGAGACCGTGGCGTCCGTGAGCGGCGGCATGCAGGTAGGCCGCCGGGCACGCCGTCAGACGGTTGCCCGGGCGGCAGCCGACGTCCAGGGTGCGTCGATGGTGGAGCTGGCGAGCGCGGTCGACGAGGCGCTCCTCGGGCTCGGTGACGGCGTGAACCGCGTTGAGCGCAAAACGTACCGGGCGTATCAGCGGCTGCGGAACTTCGCCTGCCTCTGCCCGCCGCAGCGCAGCAAGCTGCTGGTCTACCTGAAGGCCGATCCGGCGGACGTGGACCTCGTTCCGGGTTTCACCCGGGACGTGTCCGGGCTCGGTCACCACGGGACGGGTGATCTGGAGGTTCAGCTCCGCACTCCGAGGGACGTGGAGCGGGCGCAGGATCTGTTCCGGGCGAGCTACGCGGCGGCGTGATCGCCTGCCGGCCTCTCGGCCGTGGCCGCTTCGTGGCTGCTCTGAGGTCGTGGGGTGATGCCTTTCGACGTGCGGGTGGGACGTGGCGGTGGACTATCAATGATGCGCGGGATCGCCGGTTTGGCTAACCGGCGATCCCGCGCTATGTTGCCCCGCTCTCGGATCCCGATGATCAGCGTGAACGGCTGGTGGCGGGACCGGCCGCGACCGCCGGTATGGCCGGTGGGCTGGTGACGATGCTCGTCCTGCGTCCGGTGCCCGCGGTCTGGGGGCGGCGAAGTCCGGTTTCGTGGGCGAGGGTCTCGGAGAGGTCGGACAGCAGCGAACTCGGGGTGTGCGGGGACGCGGTGATGGCCCAGGTGGGCCGGTCCGGGTCGGGGCCGGCCCAGATGGTCCAGGTGGCCAGGTTCTGGCTCGGGTGCTGGGCGGTGAAGGCGTCGAAGCGGACGCCCGCGTCCCCGGCGGGGGATGTCCAGCGGATCCATCGTCCGTCCACGGTGTGCTTCCACCCGGCGTCGGAGAGCGGCTGCGTGGCCGCGGTGACCGTCTTCTCGTCCACCGGGGCTCCGATTGCCGTGTCCCAGCCGTCGCCGTCGGCGAGGTGGTTCAGCAGTTCCTGCAGCACCGGGGTGGGGGTGGCGCCGGTCGCGGTGAGGACCCACATGCGGTCGGAGACCGGGGTCTCGTAGGCGGCCACGGTCCACGCGATTTCGCGGGCCTGGGTTTCGTGGACGCGCTCGATGCGCAGGGTCTGGGACTCGTGGATGGCGTGAGTCGTCTCGTCGGACCAGGTCCGCCACCGCTCGAACTCGCCGTGCGCGTTGAGGAACCCGTCGAGGACGGCGTCGTGGTCGCCGGCGTCGGCCAGGTAGACGGGGACGGTCTCCGGCTCCGGCGGGTCCGGTTCGGGCTCGGCCGCGGTGAGAGCGAGCGGGGTGCGGGCTTCGGCGGCGGAGCGCTCGGTGTCGGTCAGGGGTGCCGGGCCGGGGCACATCTCCGCGCCGTGGACCTTCTCGAAGGCGAGCAGGGCCTGGGCGGGTGAGTCGAAGGTGTCAGCGACCTGGCGCAGGTGGTCCTCGCCGTGGAGGTAGACGGACTTGCCGGTGCGGTGGAGGTAGGTACCGACCGCGACGGTGGTTTGGCCGTCGTGGGCGTGGGCGTGGATGAGGAGCTGGCCGTGGCGGATGTCGTCGTGGATCTTCTGGGCCTCGTTGGAGACCTCGCGGATTTCGCTGCGGGTGCACCAGGGCATCGGGTAGTTGGCCCAGGTCCACTCCTCGTCCATGGCCTCCCGGAGTCGAGGAGTGATCTCGACGGTGATCCCCTCGGCGGTCAGGTGCTTGGCTGCGTCCTGCGCCCAGTAGGGCTCCTCGGAGTCGATGCGGACCAGGGCCAGGACGTTGTCCGCTACGACGGTCCAGTCGGCTGCCTCCAGGCCCATGTGGGCGATGCGGGCCTGGGTGCCGGTCAGGGTGGCGGTCACGGCGCTGGAATGAGTGGGGTGGACGTCGAGGCGGACGTGGGCGTCGATGGGGTGTGTGGGTGTCACGGGGTGTCGTCTCTTCTGCCGGTGGCCGGATCTTCGGTTCCGGCCACCGGCGTGTGCGGGGTGCTATCGGGTGGCTCGCGCGGCGCGGGCGGTGTGCGCGACGGCGGCGGTGGTGGTCGGCGGCCCGGCGCGAGTGGGGGGCGCAAGTCGAGGTCGTCGCGTCGGCACGGGTCCGGTGGCGTGCTGCCAGCGGGTGCGGATGGCGGCGATGTCGGCGAGGGATCGGCGGGCGCCGACGACGAGCTGGAACGGGGTGTTCGCCGGGTCGCCGGCGTACGCCTCGATGCGCCGGCCGGCCTGATCGGCGGTGGCCAGGAGGGAGCGCTGCAGGGTGCGCTCGCCCCAGTACTCCAGGGAGCCGGCTGGTTCGGCCAGCAGGCGGATCACGTCGCGGGGTTCGCTTCCGTCGTCGAGCAGCCCGCGTTGTTGGGCCTCCCACAGGACGGTGACGGGGTCGACGGCCTCGCGGCGGCGGGCGAGGGCGGTCAGGCACTGCCACAGGCCGGCGTGCAGGGGCAGGGTGAGGTCGTCGGGGAGCAGCCACCGGACGGAATCGATGTCGGCCGGGTGGGCGGTGGCGGTGGCGAGCAGGAGCTGTTCCTCTTCGACCGCTTCGCTGCGGTCGGGCGCGACCGGCGGCGGTACCGCGGTGCGGGGAAGCACTCCGGCACGGGGTGGGAAGCGGCTCGCGATGTTGTCCACGACTGCGCCGAGGGTGTCGGCCTCGGCGAGCACCGTCTGGACGGGGTGCGGGGGGGAGGCGTCGTGGACGGTCTGGACGAGGTGTTCGGCGGCCGTCTGCAAGCGGCGGCGGGCGTGTTCGGCCTCGACCATGCGGGCGTAGGCCGATGCGTGGCGGGGCCAGGGGCAGACCTGGATGAGGGTGTGCAGGTAGGAGGCGGTCAGTCCGCGCGCCTGCTCGCGTCCCGTGGCGAGGACGCGGTCGAGCCATTTGGTGTTCTTCGCGTGCTCGGCGGGGTCGGGCGGCGGCAGGGTGCTGATCGCGGCGTACAAGGCGGCGTGCGCGGCGGTGGAGAAGGAGTCGGTGGCGATGCCGGTCACGTCGCCGAGACGGTGGGGATCGAGGAGGAGGGCGCCGAGGAGGGCCTGCTCGACGTGGAACACCGGCTGCGGGGGTGCAATGGCGTCGAGGTCGTCTTCGTCGGGTTCGGGGGTGCGGGACATCAGGCGGCGAGGGTGAAGTCGTTCGGGTCGAGAGCGACGCCGAGGTGTGGGGCGAGGAGGTGGCCGGCCAGCAGCGGGGGTACGGCGTTGCCGATCTGGGAGAACTGCTGGCCCTTGTTGCCGGACCAGGGGTAGTCGGCGGGGAAGATCTGCAGGAGGCCGGCCTCGCGGGCGGTGATCCGGATGGGCTCCGGCACCGCTGGTGTATCCGTGGCCTCGGTCGGTGCCGGGGCCGGTTCGGCGACCCAGGTGCACTCGTTCGCTCGGTGCCCGAAGAACAGCGTGCCGGCCGGCTCGGACAGTGGACGGACGGTGGCGTTGGCCTGGTTGTTGCTGCGCAGGGACCAGGACCAGCGGTGCGCCTCGGCGGTGAACGTCGGCGCCGGAGCGTCGGCGGCCCGGTTCTCGCCGGTACCGTGTCGCGCCGCCCATCCTGCGCTTTCGCGGCGGGACTGCAGGACCACACCCTCCGCCCGGGGCGTCCAGGTGCCCCGCTCCCGGGCGTCGGACAGCGCCTTGCGGGAGCCCGAGGGGAAGGGTTCGGGCCCGCCTCCGGGTCCGCCACCGGCGCAGACGGTGGGGACGGGGCGGTCGGTCGCGCCCCACCCGAGGGCCTCGGCCATGCTGACCCAGCGGGTGCGGCCCGGGCCGAACAGTGAATCCGGTTCGGCTAGTTGGGAGTGCGTGGGCGTGGGCGGCTGCGCCGTACGGACGCGGGAGGCCAGGAGTATCGCCCTCCTCCTGGTTTGCGGGACGCCGTAGTCGGCGGCGTTGAGGATCCCGTACCAGACGGAGAACCCCCACCCGCGCAGGACGGCCGCGTACTGCTTCCACAAGGGCAGGACGTCCGGTACTTCCTCCATGGCGACCCAGTCGGGCTCGCCGACGGTGTTCAGGGCGTAGAGGTAGCGCATCGGCTCGGCTGCGAGCAGGGAGCGCTCGTCGCGGCAGGCGGCGAGGAGGCGTTCGCGGGTGTCGCGTCCGGCGGCGAGGTCCTCGACTGCCGCGTGCACCAGTGGCTGGTCGAGCAGGCCGAGGCGCTTGCCGGCCATGCTCCACGCCTGGCACGGCGGGGAGGCGATCACGCCGTGGGTGCGGCCGATGAAGGGCCGTGTCGGATACATCGCCACGTCGGTGCGGATGGTCAACTGGCCAGCCGCGGCGCGGGTTTTGCACGCCCATTGGTCCCATTCCAGTCCGACGTCTCGTACGCCGAGGACATGCAGTGCTCTGCTCCAGCCTCCCGGACCCGCGAAGAGGTCGAGTATCACGTGGCCAGCCCGAAGTCGTCCCGCGTCAGTGCGTCGGCGTCGCCGCGGCACGCCCAGGGCGAGCAGCCGTCCTCTACGCCGTTCTCCAGTACGTCGGCCTCGTCCGCGCCGATGTGCAGGGCCGCGCGTTCGGCTGCGGTTACATGGTCGATCGGGGCCTGGTCCAGGGGAACGCGGGAGCGGTGCAGGAATGCCTCGCCGAGCAGTCGGTTGCCCGATGCGTTGGCGCGGGCATTGCCCTGCCGGATGGCCGCGTCGAATTCGACGACATCCGCCCACTCGGACGGAGAGGTGTCCCTGATATGCCGCCATTGCGCATTTCCGTGGAACGGGCATCCGAGGCAACTCGATTTTGGCGTATCGGCAAGCCCGAGAGAGGTAAGGTATCGAATGCAGTCGGCCCGGCTCCAGGACATGTCCAGAAGGGGATGCCGGTTGCGCATGTACTTGACGTCGGCATCCTTGGCCCGGTGGAACTCGTCAGTGGAGATTCCCACCCATTGCTCGACGAACACTCCCTTGGGGATGCGTGAAGGATAGGGGTGCCCGAGCAGTTCGCGAACTTTCTGCTTTATCGGCTTAATTTTATACTCGCCGGTACACTGCCTTCGGGTCATCCCAGGTCGCCCGTCCTTATTGAGGATGTGGAGGGGCATGGATGCGAATCGGTGATTCGGGTTCAGGGCGTCGCTGCGAATGTTTCCGGACGACACGCGCAGGATTGGAATTCCGGCGGGCTTGGCTACCTCCTCTTCCATGCGGTCAAGGTGGGTGTAAACCGCTTCGGGTTCCCATCCGGTGTCGGCGAAAATCGCGTAGTCGACCCTGGGGAGAATCCCTTCGGCCGACAGGGCGAGGAGTGTGCTGGATTGAACTCCCGCACCGAGGGAAAGGGCGCGGAACTGGGGAATATCTGAAATGTTCTGTCCTGGGGGTGGGGAATCTGGGGTGTGCCCTCAGTGCGGCTGGTCTGTAAGCGGGCTGGGCGGGATCAGCCGGTCGCGGTGTATGCCGCGGTAGAGGGCAGGGATGCGGTCGAGGAGGTCGGTGGCCGACTCGATGAACTGCTGTGGTGACGGACCGATGAGGACGACCCGTCCTGACGCCGCTTCGGCTCGGCGGCGCCGGTTCTCCACAGAGCGGGCAAGGGCCGCGGTCAGCTCGGCCCCCGCGTCCTGGGCGGCTTTGGCGATTTGCGCGATCCGTTCGAGGAGCAACAGATCCGCGGACGAGGGGTGCGGCGTGTGCTCGGCGAGGCCGAGGAACAACCGCAGGGCGGTGCCGGCAAGCTCTTGAGCGTCGGTGATCCGCGCGGCCAGCGCGGCTGCGTGGTCGGGAGCGGGGGTGCGCAGAGCCCGGTGCAGGGCGAGGCTGTCAGCCGTGATTCGGTCGAGGATCTGGGCCGGGGCGAAGCGGTCAGGCACGGGTCTCCGTAAAGGTGCTCGGCGTCAGGGCCTGAGCGAAGGCGGCGGTCAGTGCAGGGGCCTGATCGGGGTCGGTGGTCAGGGTGCGGACGATGGGCGTGCCGATGACGACGGCGTCCACCAGCGGCGCGACGCGTGCTGCGAGGGCGGGGGTGGAGATCCCCACGCCCGAGACCACGGGCAGTGGGCTCGCGGCGCGCAGGTGCTCGGTGAAGTCGGCGAGCGCCGAGATGTCGAGCGGGCCGTTGTAGCCGGTGGGAGCCGTGCTCGCGGGCGCGTAGAGCCATCCCGACGCCTCGGCGGCCACACGGGCGAGGTCGGTGCCAGTGCTGTGACGTGGGACGAGGCGAGGTGCGTGCAGGCCCGCGTCCTTCGCTGCTGCCTGCCAGCGGGCTGCCTGGTGGTCGGGCAGGTCGACGACCATCACGCCGGCGGCACCGGCGACGGCAAACAGGCGGGCCAGGTGTTCGGGGCCGTGCCGGCTGACGGGTTCCCAGTAAGTCATGACGACGGTGGGCCGCAGGCCGGCGGCGTGCTCGACCGTACGGAGTGTGTGGTCGAGGAGGTTCCCGCGGCGCAGGGCGCGGCGATAGGCCGCCTTGATGACGGGTCCGTCGAGGCCGGCGTCATGGTGGGCGAGCCCGACCTCGAACAGGGAAGCGCCTGCCCGTGCGATCTGGTCGAGATGAAGGCGCTCGACGTGGGGCGGGTGCAGCCCGGCAGGGACGAACACGCCCAGCGCGCAACGAGGTTGGGTGAGGAGGCTGTGGAGGGAGTCGGCGGTGGCCAGGAGGTGCCTTTCTCGGCGGGGTGGGCTGTTGCCGCAGGTCAGCGGTGGCGTGCGGCCGGTGACGGCGGGGAGGCCGCAGGAGCGGCGGCGCTCAGGCCATGAGTGGTTCGCAGGCCGGGCGCGGTGTCCTTGGTAGGCCGGTCGCTGAAGGCGGGAGCCACGCGGTCGAGGGCCTCGGCGATCTGCTGGGCCTGGTCGTGGGCATCCGCGAGCTGTTCGGCGACATCGTCCGGGAACCGGTCCCACTGGGCTCGGTACTGGTAGCGCTGGAGGATCTCGGCGGCATTGCGCAGTTGCTCGGCGACCTGCCGCAGGACCGCGGTCTGCTGCCCCGGGGCGGTCGCGGTGTGCGTGGCCTGCAGGAGCGCGTCCAGGGCCGCGGGCAGCGGCTCGTCGTGCGTGGGTAGGCCGTAGAGAGCGGCGTGCAGTGCCTGGGCGTAGACCGTCACGGGTCCACCGCGGGAGCGGTAGTCGTACTGGGCCGCCGCCAGCCGGCGGATGCCGAAGTGGACGGTCACGTCACGGGGAGCGGCACCGGGGCGGATCTGATCGGCGAGGGCACGGGCGAGATCATGCGCGGTCGGGGCGTCGGAGGACGTGGTAACTCCCATTGGATGGCGGTGATGACGTGGTCAGCGAGCGCGGCGACGGGCCGAAGGCGCGGTCCGCGGGCTGGGGGTGGCAGCCGAGGAGCGGCGGGCAGCGCCGGGGATGTCTGGCGGCGTGGGGATGCCGAGGTCGACGCGGGCGCTGAGACCGTCGGCGTATGCGTGCGCCTCGGCAGCCGTGACGACGCCGAGCAGTCCGCGCTCGTCCAGCCCGTCTCGCGGGCGGTAGGACGAACCGTCTGCCGCAGGGATGAAGCCGTGCTGCTCCAACAGGGACCGGCCGGTGGCGGTCGCGGCGGTTACGGCCACGGTGTCGTCAGTGAACTGGAAGTGAAGGTCCGGGTCGCCGGCCGGAGGGTTGGGGCTCCAGCGGGTCGTCCAGGAAAGGTCGACGAGGTCGTGGGTGTGTGTGCCAGGAGTCCGTACATGGCGATTCCGGCGCGCTCGTGCGTGTCCTGCGCGGTGCCGGGTGGCAGCAGGTAGAGCCTGCGGCCGAGGTGTTCAGGGGCGAGGAAGCCGGCCTCGGTCAGCAGCCGCTCGGCGTCGCGGATGGGGCGGTTGAGGATGACGAAGGTGTGTCCGTCATCGGTGGACCCGATGAATACATCGGGGATGTCCAGAAGAGGCACGGTGGTCCAGGGAATTGGTGAGTGGCATGCCAGGCGGGGCGCCGCAGGTGGGGACGGGCGGCTTCGGGGGTGCGCAGCCGGGCAGGAGGAGAGGGGTAAGTGGGTCACCTGGTCGTCGCGCGCGCCGCGTTTGTGACTGGTCGGCTGGTCGGGCGGGCCGTGGTGAGCGCCGGAGGCTGTGGCCTGCCGAAGGTGGCGGCCAGGTCGCGGTATCCGCTGGAGGTGAGGTGGACGCGCTCGTCGTGGAGCCAGAGCGGGCATGGTTCGCGGGCCACCAGCCCGCGGGACTCCAGGGAGCGGATGGTGCTGATGGAGACGCGGATGTCATCGCGGCGGGCGTACGGCTTGTCGTCGGCGATCGTCACCTCGCCCTGCGCGACGGCGCGCAGCGCGGCGTCCTGCGCGGGAGACAGCGCAGGCGGCTGATGCAGTGGGTGGACACCCCGGCGGCGCCGCTCGGTGACGAACAGCTCGGCCGGCGCCAGCGCATCGGGGGCACCGAGTGCGGTCAGGTCCCGTACGAGGGCGAGGCGGCTGCCGGCCTCGCCGAGGGCCTGCTCGTGGGTCAGGAGCGGGCCCTCGCCCTGGACGGGGATCCCGGCGCGGGTGTCGTCAAGGATGTCCACGGCGTCCAGGAGATGGTCGGCCGCGTCGGTGGCCAGGTGGGCGAGCTGCCGCACCCGCGCGTACACGGTGCGGATCGCCGGGCTGTGGTACATCGGCTGCGCGTTGAGGACGTCCACGATGTGCAGCGCCGAATTGGCCAGGTTCTGGGTGAGGGAGGTCTGATGGGTGAGGGCGGTGGCGGGGCTGGAGCCGGTCAGGCGGAGCCGGGTCAGCGCGTCGTTGTGGCGGGTGAAGTCGGAGGCCAGGAGCAGGAGGTGCTCGGCCGGCGCGGTCGGGTTGTTCATCGGGGGTGGAGGGTTCCGTTCGACGGCGGGATCAGCGGCGACGCACGGCACGGTCGAGCTGGGCACCTGCGTGGTGGACGTGCGGGTTCACCGTGGCCCCGCGGACGGGGGTGATGAGCGCGTCTTCCAGGTCCTGCACGAGGTAGGGGACGTCGCGGAAGGCACGCTCGACCGGGGTGGTCGTCGCGAGATGGGCGAAGAACTGGGCGACGAGCCGTTCGGGGGTGTCCTGGGTGAAGGAGGCGTCCCAGTGGGTGTCGAAGCCGTCGTACACGTGGTGCCGGAATCGCCACGCGGTCTCTTCCCCGGGGGTGTGTTGCAGGTGGCAGTGGCCGTCGGGTGAGACGACGATGCCGCCTTCGCCGCTCCAGTGGTTCAGGTCGGCGATCTGCGCGAGGTTGCTCGTCGTGAGCGGGATCCGCTCGATGTGGCGGTCGTCACCGTTCAGCTGGGGCAGGGCCTGGGTGAAGGCGACGATGGCCTCGATCGGGGTCTGCCGGGTGAACCGGGCTTCCCAGAACGGCTCGTGGTGCGCGACTGACCACCACTGTCCGTGTGTGTGACGGGAGTTGAAGTTCACGAACAGGCTGCCGTCGGGGCTGCTGACGGTGATGCGTCCGCTCGCGCGCTCGTGCTCGCTCGGCCAGCCGAAGAGGTGGATCAGTGGTCCGATCGCGTCGACGAGCCGGTCGATCCCGGCGCCTGCCAGGTGACGCGGGGAGACCAGGACGCGGTCCCGGGGCTCGAAGTGTGTCACCGGCGCGCTCCCGGTACCGCAGAAGGCTTGGGAACGGCCTTGGCGGGGGTCGCGGTCGTGGCTGCGGGGCGTGGTCTGGCGAGGGCCTGCTGTCCTTCTTCGGTGACGGTGATTTTCTGCCCGCGGAACAGGGAGGTGCTGGTGTCCCGGTCGACGAGCCCGCGCTTGGCCAGGGCCCGGAAGGTGGCGATGGAGACGCGGGCGCCGTCGTCGGTGGCGACTCGGGTCACGCCCAGCCCCATCTCATAGAGTCGGCAACTGCCGAGGGAAAAGGTTTCGAGTGCGTCGTATTGGGGGCCGGTCAGTGCGGGGCCGGCCGCCCGCTGTGCGGTGGCCGCTGCTTCTCGTACGGCGGTGAGGTCGCGGGTGACACCGGTGGCGACGTAGTGGCAGCCGGTCGCGCTCAGGTCGAGCTGGTGGGCGGCGTCCGCGAGGTGGCCGGTCATCTTCGGGATGGCCTCGGCGTGGCGAACGGTGCGCACGGAGGCGTCGTCCACGGGGTAGCCGGGGAACGGTGCGCCTTCGTAGGGGTTGGCGTACAGCGCGAGGGCGAGGTCCTGGCCGGCCAGGGAAGAGGCGACCACGACCGAGGCCAGGCACTCCAGGCTGGCGCGGCTGCCGGCGATGTTGGTGTACGCGCTGTTATCGAGAGCGCCCAGGCGGACGAGGGTGATGGCCGTCAGGTCCTGGGCCTTGAGCAGGAGCGGGCTGATCTGGCGCAGTGCGTCGGTGCCGGGCGTGTACGAGACGTCTCGGACGCGGGCGTGCAGGGCCTCGAAGTCGCGGGCCAGAGCACGCAGTTGGTCTGCTTGTTCTGTCAGGTCGGTCGGGGTCATGGGGTGGGGTGGCTCCGGTAGATCGGTCAGCGGCTTCGGGTGGCTGCCTTCGCGGCGGCGGGCGCGGGTGCGGGTGTCGTGCCCGGCGCTCCGCTGGAGGGAGGGCTGCTGATGGCGGCGGCCAGGGCGGTGGTGCCGGCGGAGGTGAGACGGATGCGGTCTTGGAGCGGTCCGCCCACGTAGGCGGAGGGCGCGGACTTCGGGACACGTTCCGCGAGTCTGTTCGCCTCTAGCGTCCGCAGTGTGCCGATCAGGACGCGCTCGTCGCGGTAGTGGACGTACTGCCGTCCCAGGGAGTTGGTCGCCACGACGTTCCCGCAGGCGATCTCCCACAAGGCGGTGTGGTGCGTAGCGGCCAGCCGGTGGTCCGGGGCGGCGGGCGTGGCCCCACGGCGGCGTCTCATTTCGCGGGCGACGGTGTCGGCGCAGCTCACGGCGGCTGCCGGTGCCAGGGCGGTCAGCGTGCGGGCCATCGGGAGCTGATGGTCCGTGGAAGCACTGCTCAGGAAAGCGAGCTGCTGCAGGCGGACCACCGCGTCCGACAACTCGTGACTCTCAAAAAGCCGCTCGTCGGTGACCGCTGTGATGGCGGCGCGGGTCGCGGTGGCGAGTTGCTGTGCGGAGGCGACGTAGGTGCCGGGCTCGGACGGCGAACCAGCCCGCAGGAGCCGGTCGAGCGTGTCGTTGTGCAGCACGTACTGGTTGGCGAGCAGCAGCAGTCGTTCGACCGGCGTGGGCGGGGCGGCCACATCGAACAGCAGACCATCATCGCTGGGCGGTGTCGTCATACACGGCGCCGGACAGCCGTGGCGCGCAGCGGTGCCGGAGCAGGTGCGCACGCAGCAGCGGGAGACCGCGGTGCTTCCAGCGCGGTGCGGGCCGCCGCCAGGGCTCGGCCGCCGTCATCGAGGTGGATCCGCAGGCGGCTGTGATGGTCGAGCGAGTCGAGCTGCTGCTGGAGGGTGTCCTGCGCCGTGGTGGTGAGGACGAGGAGCGGGGCGAGGGCCTGGGTGTAGTGAGCGATGGCCTTCCCGAGGTGGCCGGCGCTCGCGCTGAGGTTCTCGGCGGGCGGGAGGCCAGCGCTGTTGGGGGCGAGCTGGTACTCGGCGTCGCCGGCCATGCGGGCGGCGAGGTGGCACAGCAGGCCGATGTGCCGCGTGGTGTTGAACATGCCGGTGCCGTCTGCGGTGATGCGGTGGTCGCGGATGTCCGCGGTCACGGCGTCCACGGCTTGGCGCGGGGACATGTCGTCGAGGTCGGGGGGTTCGTAGGTGTGCAGGTCGTCTCCAGGCACGTGGGTCAGGGGGCTCGCCACAGGAAGCGGGCGACGTGGTCGTTGCCGTGGTCGAGGCGAGGGCGGGAGGGGGTGTGCCATCCGGCCCGGGGCGGGCGGCTGGCGATCAGGCGCCAGCCCGCACCGCGTAGGGACGCCCCGCTCTCGCCTTCCTGGGTGAAGGTGATCAGTCGCCGGTATCCGAGGGCTTTCGCCGCGCGCCAGGACGCCCCGTACAGAAGGGAGTTGGCGTTGCGGGTGCCGTCGCTGGCGGTGCGGGTGACTTCGAGGGTGGCGCCGTCGTCGAGGTGACGGGCCACGGGTCTGCCGACTATGGCGACGGCGCGCAGCGTGCCGGTCTCGTCGGCGGCGCCGACGGCGAAGATCTGACCTGCGGGCGGCAGGTGGTGGCGATGCCAGGCGCGCACGAAGTCCTTCGCCTGGCGTGAGCGGACCGGCACCAGGTGCAGCCGTGCATCGCTCACACGGCCTTCCCGAAGCCGGACTGTGTCGGCGCGTGCTTCGCCACGGCGCGGGCGGTGATCGCCTGCGACGCGCGGGCCGACGCGGCGGACAACTCCTGCGCTCCGGGCTCCTGGTACCACGGCCGGAGGTCGAGCATGGCGGCGCGCATGCCGGTGGCGAAGCAGAGGGCGGTGCCCTTGGGCAGGGCGCGGATCGCGTCGGCGGGCAGGATCCGCTCCTGCCGCATGCTGACCGAGGTCGACTTCCCGGAGTCTGAGTGCGAGGTGGACGTGGTCTCCACATCGTGGTCGCCGATCAAACGGCTGAGCTTGTCGGCGAAGTCGGGGTCGTCGATACCGGATCCGATCACCTTCACGGTGGAGGCGGACCACATAGCGTCCATGCCCGCGTCACCCCACACCTTCTGACCCTGCCGGTAGCTCTGGAGAATCGTGATCGGGATGATCCCGCGGCTGCCGAGGTGCGAGTACAAGTCGGGGAGGTCGCTGATCTTGCAGACGTTGGCGGCCTCGTCGAGGATCGCCAGCATCGGCGGATCCAGGCGTCCGCCTGCCCGCTCGGCCTGCGCGGTCGCGGCGCGCATGACCGAGTCGGCGCATGCCGCGATCAGTGCCGAGGCGCCGCCTCCGCCGTCCTTGCTGAGCAGGAACAGGGTGTCGGTGGAGGTGACGAAGTCGGCGGGCCGGAACTCGGCGACGTCCTTCTGCGGCGTCACCCATGCGGCGATCTCGGTGTTGAGCAGGGCGGCAGCGTACTGGCGGGCGGTCTCGTAGATGCCGTCGCGCGTCTCCGGCGGGCCCTCGACGGTGCCCTTGAGCTGGGCGGCGACGGCGGCGAAGTCATGGTCGCGGAGGATGTCGAGCGGGGTGCGGTCGGCAGGGAAGGCCAGCCACTGCATGATGTCGGTGATGGGCCGGTCGTCGAGTGCCGCGGCCAGCAGGAGCTGGGACAGGATGTTGCTGCCGGCCTTCGACCAGAAGTCGCCCTGCTGGGACGCATCTACGCTCGCGGCGAGGAAGTGGCCGGCCAGCCGACCGGCGCCGTCGAGGGTTTTCGCGGTGGCGAGGGGGTTCCACCACATCTCGCGGGCGGCGTGGGCGATCTGCTGCGGGTCCATGGTCCACACCGCCCCCGCCGCAGCCCGGGCCTCGTAGGCGGTGGTGAAGGCGTCGCCGGCGGCCTTGTTCGAGGTGAGCAGGACCGGGCCGGGGGCGCTGAGCATGGAGGGGATGGCGAGCGAGGTGGTCTTCCCGGAGCGGGGCGCCATGATCGCGACGGCGACGTCCTCGAACCCCATCCGCACCTCGTGGCGGCTGCCCTGGAGGTTCCCCAGGAGGATGCCGGTGTCCTTCGCCGCGATGTGCTTGCTGTTCTTCAGGCTGGGGCGCAGGGAGCGGGCTTTGTCGGTTATCGCCTTGGCCATCAGCGGCTCGATGTCCCGGGCCTTGGCCATGTCGGTGATCTTCTTTCGGCCGCCGCTCCGGTTCTTGTGCCGGGCCCACAGGACGCCCGCCCCTGCCCCGAGGGCCAGGAGCAGGACGACGGGGACGATGCGGGCGCCGATCAGCAGGGACGTTTCTCCTGCGTCGGGCCAGACCTGCTCGGGATGGAGCAGGGCGTTGGTCGGCTGGTACCTCGCCCAGGTGCCTCCGGTGAGGTGGGCGGTGATGTTGCCGGACAGCCAGGCGAGGTGAGACAGGGGGACGACGACGGCGAGCACGCCGAGCATGAGCCGCAGGACGAGGTCGTACCCGTCGGTGTTGCTGTTGGAGGAGGAAGGGGGCAAGGGCTACGTGCTTCCGGACGGGGGGCGGAGGGTTTCAGCGACTGCGGCGGTTCGTGGACGGCGGCTGTCGCGCTGGTCGCTGTGTCGGAGCCGGGGTGGCGTGGCGGGCGGCCAGGGTGCGGACGCGTTCTTCGAGGGCGGAGGCGACGCGCACAGCGGGCACCTCGGTGGACCTGCGGGTGATGAGGTCCGGGTTGAGGGTGGGGAGGCTGTGCGGGCTGTCCGTACGAGCCACGGGGAGCGTGTCGGCGAGGGCCGTGGTGAACGCCGTGATCAGGTGCGGTGGGGTGTGTTCGCCGAAGCGGGCCTGCCATAGGGGGCGGTCGCCGACGGCGGTGGTGGCGATCCAGTGATCGGTGCTGCGGCTGACGACGTGTTCGACCCGGGCGTTGCTGTCGGGCGAGACGATGCCCTTCTTGCCGTACACCGGGCACCAGTCGGCATCTGCGAGTGGCTCGTATGGATCGGTCGGCGTGTCTGCGGGCGTTGGGGCGGTGAGGGCGTCGGTGAAGGCGGCGATCAGTTCCACCGGGGTGTTGCCGCCGAAGCTCGCGTACCAGGCGGGTCTGCCGGGTTGCGGGGCGTGGCTGAGCGTCCACCACTGCCCGTCGGGGACGGGCTCCAGGCGCAGGAGGGCCTTCTGGTCGGGGCTGGAGAGCAGGACGCGCGGCATCAGGGGGTCGTTGCCGTGGCTCCAGCCGCATGCGCGAACGAGCGGGACGGTGATCCAGGCGGGGTCACCGCCGCCCGCGAGGTGACGCGGGGTGATGAAGTCGACCTCGACGGTTTCGGGAGTCGGGGGCATGTTCACTTCCGTGCCGCAGTGCGCCGGGCGGGCGCGGGGGCCGGTACGGGGGCCAGCGGCGAACGTGCCTTGCGGGCGGCGGTGTTGATTTCCCGGACCGCCTTACCGTGGGTGGCCCAGTCGTCGAGGTAGCTCCACGATTCGGCGTGATGCTCGGCCAGGGCGTCGTCGAAGTCGGCGGTGCCGGCCTTGGCGGTGGCGGGGAGGGCGTCTCGGGTGCCCAGCCACTGCTCGTGCAGTTCGTCCAGCCGGTCGAGGGCATCGCGCAGGACGCCCAACTGGTAGACCCAGCGGCCCTGCACCGTGTTCTCCGGCAGTTGGGCCAGTTGCGTCTCGGCCATGGCCAGCAGATGGCGGGCGCCGTAGCGGAGCGGCTCGAACGCCTCGGCGGTGTCGGCGTCGCGCTGGCTCGCGCGCATGCCGTAGGCGTGGTCGTCGTGGGGCCAGCCGTCGAGGTCGGTGTGCTCGTCGGAGTACGCGTCCCAGGCGTCGAGGATCTTCTTGCTGTCCCTCACGTAGTGGTCGAGGTGGCGGAGGAAGTCGCGATGTGCGTGGTGGTCGGCGGGAATGAGGTGCAGTCCTGTCGGTTCAGCGGCGGGCGGCCTGGTGCACGGTGGCGGCGTTCGCCGGGGTCGTCGCGGGTTTCGTCTGCTGCCGGCGGGCGGAGCGTGCCTGCGCGCGGAGGGATTCGATGCGCGTGGTGTGGGCGTCGACCACCTGCTGCGGGCGCAGTGGGCTGGGCTCCTGTACGGCGCTGTAGTGGGCGGTGCGGTCGTACATGCCGCGCTGGAGCGGGCTACGGTCGGCAAGTGCGGTGAGGAACGAGCCGACCAGGTGGGCGGGGGTGTGCTCGCCGAAGTAGGCGTGCCAGATGCGGGGGCCGGGAAACTCGCCGTGGCCGGGCTCGCGGGTCTCGACGTGCCAGGACGGCCGGTCGCGGAATTCACTCAACGGGCGCAGTTCGACGTGACACATGGAGTCTGGTGAGTGCGCTGTGCTCTCTGAGTCGCGGTGCCACCCCGCCGAGCTCACCGGTTGCCACGGGTCCGACTGCTGTGGCGGTGGGACGATGAGGGCGTCCGTGAAGCCTGCGAGGACCTCGGCGGGCACGAGTTCACCGAACTCGGCGTACCAGCCGGGATTGCCGTCGGCGGACTCGGCCCGCAGCCGCCACCACGCGGAGGTGGCGGACTGCGGGTCGAACTGGAGCTGGTGGCGCAGGTCGGGACTGCGCAGGACGATCTCGGCGCTCAGGGGGTCGGAGACAGCACCCCATCCGGCGGCGGCCAGTCCGTGGGTGATGTGGCGGGCGTCTCCGGGGCCGGCGAGGTGGCGGGGGCTGGTGTCGAAGGGGATCTGCCAGGCGTGCTTGTCGGCGAAGGCGCCGAGCTGCCGTTCGCTCAGCGGCACCAGCAGCACCCCTCCTCGCTCACCGGGGAACTGCCGTACAGGTCACGGAGATCGTCGAGTGCATAGTGGAGGGTGTGCTGGTCGGCCAGCTCCCACGCGGCCGTGCGCAGCTCGGTGATCAGAAGGTCGACCTGCGCGGTGCGCGGCGTGGCCGGGTGGTCCTGTACGGCGCGGGCGAGGGCGCGCAGTGGCGGTTGCCGACGCGCTGTGCTTCTGCGAGGACGGCCTCCGGGCGGGCGCCGGCCAGCGGGGAGGCGCGGTCGGGCCCGGTCGCAATGCAGGCCCGCAGGTAGCGGCGGAACAGGGCGGTCGCGAGGCGGGGTTTGAGCCGGTTGCTGATCTGTAGGGGTGTGCGGCTTGCTACGGGTTTCTCCGGGAGTCGGGGCGGTTCGGTGGGTGGCCCCGGCGCGGTGCCGGGGCCACCCGGGGGGCTTACGGGGTGCGGCGGGCCGGCGCGGGCCGTGAGGGAGAGCTGGCCGGTGCCGGATGCTGCGCGGCAGGGCGGGCCGCATGGGTGCGGATGTCGCGCACGGCCTGCCGGTAGGCGGCTTCGTCGAAGACGTCGGGCGTGCAGTTGACTTCGTATCCGGCCAGGAGCAGGGCGGGGATGGCGCGGGTGGCCAGGTGCTTCTGCTCGTCGGCACCGAGGTGTTCGGGCACGGTGTGCCAGATGTAGAGCGGTCCGCCCGTGGGGTATTCGTGGCGTTCCAGGCCGAGTTGTTCCAGCAGGTCGTGGAGCCCGGCGGGGGCTCCGGTGGGCGTGTCGGCGTGGATGGTGGTCGTCAGGGCCTTGATGTAGATCTCGACGTCCGTGCCGTATTCGTCGGCCAGGTTGGCCATGTACTTCTCTCCGGGTTCAACGCCGCCGGGAAGCTGGGGGCGTTGAACCCGGCGGCGGTGTGGGGGCCGCCGTTTGCGGAGCGCGGGCGGCGTGGTTGCGGGCGTGGAGAATGAGGCGGGCGGCCTGGCTCATGGAGCTGGCGGTGTCCCCGAGCCGTGCGATCGGCTCCGGTTCCTCACGCCGGGCGAGGCCCCTTGGAGGTCACTGGCGGTGATCCAGGCACGGACGACGACTTCTCTGGTGAGGGGCAGCAGTCCTCGGCCACCTCACTGCTGGTCTCGGCGGCGGCGACCCGCTCGGCGAGATGGGCGAGGTAGCGCAGGGCCGCCTCGTGTTCGCCGTCCGGGGTGGCCAGCGCGTTCAGCGCGGGGTCGAGGTGGAAGCTGTGTCCGGCGGCGAGCAGGCCGTGCGAGGCGGTGGTCGCCTTCAGACGCTGCTGCTCGACGGGCAGGCCGTGGGGAAGCCGGTGATAGTCCCCGCGAGGTCCGGCCGCGGAGAGGAACCCGCCGGTTCGCTGGAGGATGTCCGCCGCCTTCTCGGTGCCGCCGATGGCGACGACCAGGCCGCTGCGCGGATCCTTGGTGATGGTGACGTACTCCAGCACCCAGAAGTCGGGCTCCGTCTGCTTCATCGCCCGCGGGCGGCCGGTGTGCGGGTGCCCGCCGGAACCGGCGGCACGGAAGCCGGGGCGGACGTGGGTGCGGTCCGGCCTGCGGGATGCTGCAGGCCGGTGCCGATGCCGATCGCTTCCAGCTGGGGGCCGATCGCTTGCAGGGCGCGGGCCTGCGCCTGGGTGTCGTCGCTGCCCAGGCGGTAGATGCCGCTCTGCGGGTCCTGGGCGAAGCCGTGGGCGATGAGGATCGCACCGGCACGGTCATCGACCGGGGCGGTGGCGACGCTGCCGTCGGGCTGCCAGGTCAGGACGATCCGGTCCGCCTGGGAGGGCTGGAGGCCGCCCAGGGCGTTGTGGCGGACCTGGGCGAGCGCGGTGTCGTAGCGCGCGAGCAGGTCCTCGGCGACCTGCTCCGCGCTCAGGAACGGATCGTCGGCCAGGGCGATGCCGTTGGGCTCGGGGACGGCGCGGTACGCCTCGTCGGGCAGGGCGCGCGGGGCGACGGCGGCGATAAGGAACCCGTCGCGTTCGTCGTGCCGGTCCAGTAGAACGAGCTGCGCGCCGTCCGGGCGGCTCAGGACGGCCGCCTGCTGAAGCGGACGCTCGGCGAGGGAGGCGGCTACCAGGTCCAGGTCCCATATCCGGTCCGCGAGTTCGGCGAGGTCGTCCTTGGCGTCCGGCGGGAGGTGGGAACTGGTCCAGGCGTCGGGGAGTTCGCCGGCGAGGACGTCGGCGTACGAGGCGAGGCGCTCGGAGGTGTCGTGGTCGTGCATGGTGTCCTTCGGCGAAGTGGGGAGTCAGCGGCGCAGTCCGGCGGCCACCGGAGGTGGCGGGGCCGGGAGTGTGCGGGGCGGGGGCGGACAGGCGCACACGGCGGAGCGCTCGCGTTCGGTGGCGGGGACCTCTGCGCTGCAGGTGCTGCGGCCGGGGTGCGGGGCATGCCGGTCGGCGAACGTGTTGCGGGTGTCGGCCAGGTCCGTGCGGATGATGCGCAGGTGCTCGTCGGCGAGGTAGCGCAGCCGCCGGGCGATATGCGGGTCGGCCGCCTGGCCGAGCCCGTCGTGGAAGTCGGCTGTGGCGGTGAGGACTTCCTCCAGCGCGGCGAGGATGCCGTCGTGGGCGGCGGTCAGCTCGGTCAGCGCCTCGGCCGCCTCGTCCGTGGTGGTGGCCTCGCGAATGCGCTCGGCGAGGTGGGCGACGGGCGAACCCAGCGGCAGGTAGCTCGCCGGACGGGAATCGGTGTCGAAGTCCTCGTCGCAGTCGACGTAGTATCCGGCCCGCAGGCGGGCGACGGCGTCGGTGGCGAGACGGTCCTCGTCCCGGTCGGCCAGGCCGGTGGGGGCGCGGTGGTAGGTCTCGTGGACTCGTACAACGGCAATGAACCCCGCCCGCTGCAGGACGCCGTGCGCCTCGGAGTCACCGCCGCGGGCGAGGACTTCCCCGGAGTGCGGGTCGCGGCGGATGTCCAGGAAGCGGTCGGCGAGAGGCAAAGAGACGTTTCTCCTACGGTGATCGGTGGGTGGTGCGCCGGGTGGTGGGTGGTGTGGCGGCGATCCGGGGCCGGACCAGGTGGGCGGCGGTGCCGTCCAAGTCCTGCTGGATGGCATAGAGGCGGCGGGCGAGCAGCTCCAGACGGTGAGCCGTGTCGGTGCCGGCCGCTCCGGGCTGGCGAGCGACCCGGTGCGCGGTGTGCTCGATGAGTCCGCGCACCGCGGCCAGCGGGCCGGCCTGTTCGTCGGCGAGTTGGGTAAGGACGCTCGCGAGCTGGGCCGATGCCGTGGGCGCCGTCCGGATGGCAGGCCGCGCTCTGTGCCCGGCGCGTACCGGGGAAATCAGGTGGAGGTCCTGCTCGATACGGCCCGTCTCGTCCGCGAGGCGCCGCAGGATGTCGGTGGGCGGGGCGTGCCACGCGCCGTCGAGGTGGATCAGGTTGGCGATCAGGTCGAGGCGCTGCGGCTGGGCCTGGACGGCGATCCACCGGCAGCCGTGCTCCTTGCCGGGGATCTCGATACCTGCGGCCCGCGCGAGCCGGTGGGCGGTTTCGGCCCACTCCGGTCCGGTCAGCTGCCGGTCGTCCGGGTGAAGCCGGACGGTGACATGGAGGATCGCGTGCCGATCGTCGTCCGGGCTGGCGGCGAACGGGTGCTCCAGATAAGGGTCTTCGAGGTGCTCGGCCCACTGGACGGACGTCCAGGTCTTCTGCTCGTCGTCCAGGGTGAAGTAATCCAGGCCCGGCCAGTGGGCTACGACCGTGTACTCCGTCAGGCCCTCGTTCGGGGAGACCGGCCGCCCCAGTGCCTCGGCGAGCGGCTCGTGCGGTGCGTGGGTCCGCTCGTGGAGGCGGGGGATCACCGGCCGCCCCGGATGTCGGCGATGTGCACGAGCTGGCCCAGGGCGGTGGTGGTGTACCAGCCGCAGTCGATCAGTTCGTTGCGGTCGGCGAACCGCGCAAGGAGCGTGTCCTCCATGGCCCGCAGGTAGATCAGGCAGTCGGGGCAGCGGCGCGAGAGGTGCACGAGGTAGCGGGGGTGGGCGGTGACGTAGGACTGGGCTCCGCCGGTCGCATCGCGCAGCCGCCACCCGTCCTCGTCGGTCGGGGTGTGCCAGGACGGAGCCACGACGCGCATCGCATCGCCCCACAGCTCCCCGCCGGCCACCCCCTTCAGGACGACGACGGTGTCGCCGGCCTGGAAGTGTGAATGGGTGATGTCCCGGTCGGGGGTGAGCGGGTCGGGCGTCGGTGCGAACGCCGAGGTGGGCGGGGGCTGGGACATGAGTTCCTTCCACGCGGTTGCTGGCGGGGTGGGAGCATCAATAGTCCGGAGGAACGCCGGTTTGGCTAACCGGCGTTTCCCGGCTATGTTGCCCCGCCGTCAGCGGAACGGGTTCTCCGTCCCGCGGTCCGCCTCACTGGCTGCGTCGAGGAGTTCGAGCAGGTCAGCACCTTCGGCGTCGCGCTGGTCTATCCACCATCCGGCTCGGGTGATGGAGCGGGCCTTCTCCTCCAGCTCCGCCCAGTCCGCCTCGTCCCAACTCCCCTCCACCACAAGGGCAGTGTGCGCGGCCGTCATCAACTGGTGGCGGGAGCGCTCGCCCCAGTCAAGGGCCTTCTCCGGTCCCTCCAACTGCGGCATGTCGAACTGCTTGGCCCACGTGACGGCGGCCTCCTGCTCCTCGGCGCGCTTCGCTGCGAGCCACTCCTCCTTCGACTCGCTGTCCTCGTCGCGCGCCGCCTTCCAGCAGTCGCTGCAGTCCTTCGACGCGAGCCAGCGCGCAAATCCGGCCCGCTTGTCGGCAGGACGGTTGGACAGGTCGTGATCCACTTGGTGGGAGCAGGCGTGCTCCACGGTCCAGTGCGTACGTACGGCCATGAATGGGTCTCCTCAAAAGGGGTGGAAGGTGGTGGGGTTGCGCCCTGATCAGGGCGTCTTGTGCCGGCCTCGAAGTGGGCGGCGGTGTCGGCCGCGCGGCAGCTGTCCGGTGGGGCCCAGGCGCCGACGCGCGGCGAGGAGGACGGCGAGAGCGAGGGCCGCTCCGGCGGCGGGGAGCGCCGCGCTGGCGAGCGGCTGCTCGGCGAGACCTCCGGCCAGGGCGGTGCCGGCGGACTGTCCGACGCCGATCGACAGGATGAGCCACGCGTACGCCTCGCTGGTCCGGCCCGGCGGGGCAAGAGTGTCCGTGGTCACATAGGCGCAGGCGGCCACGACGGTCAGGAACGCACCGGGCACGGCGACCGCGACGGTGGCCCCCAAGGGCCCCGGCAGCGCCACGAGCGGGAGCCACCCGGCGAGGAACACGGCACCGGCGGTGATCAGCCGGTCTGCGGTGGTTCCCTTCCAGGTGCGGCGTCCGTAGATGAGGCCGCCCAGAAAGCTACCGGTGGAGAACGCGGCGGGGATGATGCCCGAGAGCATGTCCTGCTCGTGGTGCTCGGCCATGGCGATCGACCACACGTTCATCGCCCCGATCGCGAACCCGGTGCCGGTGAGAGAGACGAACAGCAGCACCAGGCCGGGGCTGGCCAGACGGCTAACTGCGGTGCTGTGGAGGCTTGTTGATGCTGTCGGCCGCCAGCGCCGCGATGGCGGAGCGAGGGCGACCACGGCGGTGCCGACCAGCCCGAGGACCGCGGTCACGGCGAGCGCGACAACGGGGTTGTACGCGGAGGCGAGCGCGGCAACGAGCAGGGGGCCGGCGATGTAGAGCAGGCCCTGCGTGCCGGTGTCGAGGGCGAGCGCAGCGTGCCGCAGCCGGGCATCGGGGAGCACGCTCGGCCACAAGGCCCGCAGCCCGGCCTCCAGGGGCGGGGTCGTCAGGCCGCCGGCGACGACGATGGCCGTGGCGAGACCGGGTCCGCCGTACGGCCCGGCCAGGGGCAGGGCCACCAGGAGGGCCGAGTTGAGCGCAACGGCGGGAAGGTGCACCACGCTCTGGCCGTGGCGGTCCATGAGGCGGCCCTTGACCGGTTGCACCAGCGCCGAGGACAGCCCGTACAGGGCACTGAGCAGTCCGCCGAAGGCGATGTTGTGGCCGCTCGCGGTGGCCCACAGGAGGATGGCGACGGGGGCCATGCCGTTGGGGAGTCGGCCGGTGAGGGTGCCGCCGAGGAGGCGGGCGACGTACGGGCTGCCCAGCACCGCGCAGTAGGTGATGCGCGGTGCCGGGGCCGGGGGTGCGGTCAGGGACAACGGGTACTTTCTCGGTGCTTAGCGGAGGCGGGAGGGCGTGCTGGCGCGGGGCGGCGGTGCGGGTGGCGTGGTGTCCACGGCCGGGCGCGGGCGGGTGCGCAGCACGGGGGTGCGGTGCGGGGGCAGGACGGCGACGGTCGCGCCGAGGTCCTCGGCCGCGTCCTCGACTTCGCGGGTGAGGAACTCGATCTGCCGGCCCAGTGCGGAGAGGCGGGCGGCGATCTGGCGGCCCTGCACGGTCTCCAGGGCGCTGGCGAACTGGCCGCTGGTTTCGAGGAGTTCCTGGAGGCGGACCATTGGCCCCGCGTCGTAGCCGCGCTGGGTGGCACTGAGCAGTGCGTTGGACGCATCGCCGGCGTGCTGTGCCTCGACGGCGTCGCGGATGAGTTCCTGCAGGGACACCTCCGGGGCCGGTACCGGACGGTTGAACCGGGAGACGTCCGGGCGCAGTACGCCGGGCGGGACCGCAGCGGGCAGTACCTTCCCTGCCTCGTATTCATGGGTGTAGTGCCCGATCACCTGCCAGCCCGGTGCGCCCGGGTCGCCGCGCAGCGCGACCACCGTCGAGTCGTCGTCCTCGACCAGGTAAGCGAGGGTGATCGGCTGCCCGTCGGCGGCGTACCACGACTCGGTCAGCTCCAGTTCGCCGCGCCGCTGCGCGGCCTGGGCCCTCTCGGTCCACCTCTGCTGTTCTTCGCCGGTCAGGGGCGCCTTGTGGCGCTGCCCATCTCGCTGGTCGGCGAGATTGCTGGCGATGACGCTGTGGTCCGCCCAGGCGGTGAGGTGCGGCCATAGAGTCGAGTGCTGGGTGCGTTCGGCCGGGGAGCTGGGGGCGGCTGGCCGGTCGAGTGCCCGGCGGATCTCGGTGGCGGAGGCGGCCAGGCCGTCGAGCACGCCTCGCCATCCGGTCAGGTGCTGGGCGGACGGCAGCTCGTCGAGTGCGCGACGGGCGGTTTCGAGCAGCGCGTCGGCGTGTGGGGCGAGGTGGATGCTGTACGCCTCAAGCGCCGCCTTGTCGCGGTGGGCCTGCGCGGCTTCCGCGGCGCCTGCGTGGACGGTGCGACCGTAGCGGTCGCGTGTCATGTCGAGCGCGGCTTCGGTCTGGCAGTCGATGACTGCCATGCGGAGCCGGAAGTCGCGTGCGCCGTTGGAGAGTTCGGGGGCGCTCGGCTGGGGGCCGTCGGGGGCTGGATTGCTCTCGGGCGTCATCGTGACCGCCCGCCGCCGGAGGCCGTCAGGTGGACGGTGGGAGCGTAGGTGGGCTTCGGCGGGATCGGCCGGGCCGACGGTGGGGAGGTGGTGGGTGGTGTGGAGCGTTGTGTCGTCCGGGCGGCGGCGGCTTGGGCGAGGCGGCTGCGGCGTTCCTGGAGCCCGTTGGGCCGGACGGGGCGTGGCGGACCGGCGGACAGAGCCGGGTCGAGGCGGATGTCGGCCTGCACGGTGTAGCCCTGTCGGCGCAGGTCGTGGACGGCCTGGCGGGTGCGGCGGGCACCGTCGCGCTCGGGCTCGCTGAGCCGGTACAGGCCGGGTTCTTCGGGAACGGGCTCGAACTGCTCACGTTCCAGGAACCAGTGGCCAAGGTGCGGGGGGAGGGAAGCGGTGAAGGAGGCGACGAAGCCGTGCGTGTCGTGGTCGCTGAAGGCGAAGTGGGGGCCGGGCTGCAAGGGGGCGGGGATCCCCTCTCGTTGTCGAAGTGGAATGGTTCAGCGGCTGCGGCGCGCGGCAGGGGCCCCAGCGAGGGGTCGGGCCGACGCGGCGACGGAGAGGGCCGGGCGGCGGTGGGGTGCGCTCACGCGGGCCTGGCGCAAGAACGTCTCGCCGTCGGTGAGCCAGGTCTCGATGGCAGGCCACGCGCGTGCACGACGCTCCTGCGGTGGCACAGAGCTGCCGTGGACGACCTCGTCGAGCAGGCTCTCGGCATCGGCCACGGCCTCGGCCAGGCGGGAGAGTGTCGTGGAGTCGTTGGGCCACGGGCTGCTGGCGGGACGGCACCGATCGATCAGCAACGGGGCGTGGTCGACGACGGTGAGGAATCGGCGCCAGGCATGGTCGAGGAATTCCTCGGTCGCGGTGCCGAGGGCGGCGGCGCTCAGTGGGGTGGCATCGCTGTAACGGCCGGAGTCGACCATGGCCTGCCAGGTGTCGTGCTCGGAGCGGAGGTCCCCGAGTACGGCGGCGATGGCATCGGTGCGGCGGGCGTGGACGGCCTGCTCGTAGGAAGGCAGGTAGCGGTCGGCAACGGCCTGGGCCGCCCGTCCGGCGAACGGCGGCAGGACGATACTGCGCGGCGCGTGCGGATCGCCGTAGCCTTCTTCGAGTCCCTCCGGAGCGAAGGCGCCGACGAGATAGCCGAGTTGATGTCCGGGGCGTTCGACGAGCAGCAGCGTGGTGCCCTGAACCATGTCGGTGAGCGTCGCGGCGTACGGAATCCGTTCGCTCTGCAGGGCGCGGCCGAGTTCGCCGCTGTCCCAGATCCAGGGCACCAGGTCTCCCTGCCAGGCGGGGTGCGAGTAGATCTCAACGGACGCGTGCCACCGGCCGGGCAGTTGGTGCGCGAGGTCGCGGGCGGCGTCCCCGATGAAGCGGCGGCTGCTCGTGTGCACGCTGGTGCGATGCCGTTTCGCGCACGCCACCAGTGCGGCCACCGTGGTTCCGGTGCCATCTGACGGAAGGTGGTAGACGCCCTCGTCATCCCGCTGGAAGCCGCTCTCCGCGAGGGCGGTGTGGGCCCACGGGTACTGCTCGCCTGCGGCGATGGCCACGATCCCGGACTCCCGGCTGTGCGACAGGATGATCTGCGCCTCAGCCATGGACCGTGTCCTTGCTGTCGCGCAGGACGGCGCGCAGGCTGCGGCCGTAGGCCCAGGAATGCTCCCGGGCCGCCGCCTCCAGCTGGTCGTATCCGACCTGCGCTGTCATCTGCCCGTTCCACTTTCGGTATCTGTACACAGGGACCGGCAGCAGGATTCCGGGGGCGAGAGCTGTTACGCCCAGGGCCGCGCAGTAATCCTCGCCCTGAATGAGGCCGCCCATCGGGGCGGCGCGTACGAGGTCGGTGCGGGCGAGGATCGTGGTCGGCCCGATGGGAATGGTGTCCGCCGGGGACTTCCAGTACGTCCACACATCGCCGGCCTCGTGCCGTCCGGGCGGAGTGGGGCACCGCCACAAGGTGGTCGAACCGTCTTGGTGCTGGTCCTCACTCCATCCCGCACACCAGCCGACCCCGGTCGATTCCAGGGTGTTCAGCCGCAGGGACATGGCGTCGTCGGGGAACTCGTCGTCATCATCGGCCCAGTTCGTATACCGGGTTCGGACGTGGGCGAGGGCCAGATTCCTGGCGCAGGCGGCGCCGACCGAACGGGGCAGCACCAGTGTGCGGACGCGCGGGTCTTGCGCGAGCGAGGCCGGAAGGCGGTCAGGAGAAGCACCGTCGAGCGCGATCACCGCCTCCCACGGCACGGACTGCCGGGTGAGGCTGGCATGCATGGCGGTCAGGTAGTCGAGCCGGTCCTCGCGTAGTTGGCTGGCGATGACGACGGTGATCAGGGGAGTGGTGTTCGGGGGCAGGGAAGGCTCCGGGGATGACAAGGGGAACTAGCGGCGCGTGGCGGGGCGCGTGGTCCCGGCCTTCGCCGGGGCGGTGGCGGGAGCGCTCTGGGACGGTGTGCTGCGCGGTACCCGGATAGTGGGCGCGGGGTCGAGGCAGGACCAGGCCGCCGGGTGGTCGTTGAAGACGGTGCGCGGGTCGGTGGCCCAGTCCACGACCGGGCCGAGGTCCTCGTGCAGAAGGCTGATCACCTCGATGCCCTCCGTGTGCAGCACGTATCCCCACTGCATGTCCTGCTCGTCGGCGGTCGTGTCAGTGACCGACATGCGGACCGGCGGGGAGCCGTCCGGGGTGACCAGGTGGTCGAGGGTGCGGCTGGGCCAGTGGTCGCCGCCCGTCAGCGCGTTCACGAGGGCGGGCGGTGCGCCGTCGAGGAGATCGGTGCCGAGTTCGTCCCAGCCGACGGCGACGTCGTCGATGAGGTGCTGGCACATGGTCTCGACGTTGCGTCCGAACTTGTACTGGTAGGCGGCCAGGAGCAGAAGGAGGTGGACGCTTGGCAGACCGTCGAGCTGGACGTGGATGCCGCTGTACCCCGTGCCGGAGGTGGGGCGGGCGATGAAGGAGCGTGTGGACAGGGGATTTCTCCAGATCGGTCAAGGGGGGCGGGGATCTACGGCGGCCATCGAAGTGGCGCGCGGGTGCGTCTACGCGCGGTGCGACCAGGAGGCGACCGGGGGGCCGGAGGCGTCGGTGCGGGCGCAGGTGTAGCCGATCAGGCGGGAGGGCTCGGCCTTCGCGGGGACGGTGGCGGCGTCGTTGCACACGAACGTGTACTGGATCGAGGTGCGGGGCACGTCGTGGAGCCAGGCCCGGTCGTCCTTGCCGGGGTTGATCTGCAGGCCGGAGTGCGCGACGGCATCGGTCTGGGTGTGCGTGTGGGAGAAGAGGATCAGCGCACCGCCGTCGGTGGTCTTGAGGGCGTAGGCGTCCTTGTAGCGGTTGGCGGCGCCGGCGAAGACGGTGGTGCCCTGGTTCCCGTAGCGGGTGCCGGTCTTGTCGTGGACCTCGATCTGCTGCTTGCTCGCCTTGGTCGGTGTGAAGATCTTCGTTCCGGTGTTCGTGCCTCCGGTGGCGAAGTTGTCGAGCACGCCCGTGCGCAGGAGGTCGGCGCCGGCGGCGAGCTGCTTGTTGCCGTCGGCGCAGACGGCCGTCGCGTATCCGTCGCGGTCGAGTGCGATGTCCGGCAGTTTCGGGGTGTCGAGGTCGACGACGGACACCAGCTCCCAGCGCTTGTGCTGGGGGCTTTCGGCGAACACCCCGAGCCGCGAGGGGGCCTTGCCCTTCTGGTCCGAGAGCGCGGCGGCGAACCAGGGGCTCTGTCCGGCTGCCAGGCGCGGGATGTACAGCTTGGCGTCCGCGGGGTCGTAGGACCACGGCTTGTACGGCTTGCGGTCCGCTGTCGGAAGACCCTCGGTTTCCTTGTATTCCGAGACGGACATCGCGTACAGCGGCCCGTCCTCGACCGTGTCGAGAAGGGCGCGGTTCCGGTCGGAGTTGGCCTCGTTGTTGGTCTTCGAGTAGTGGGTGATGACGTCGCGGGCCTGGGCGGCGGTCAGGGCTGGTGCCGGCTTCGGGGCAGTGCTGGCGCTGGGCGTCTGCCGGGCCTGGGCGGGGCCGTCCTCGCCAGTGCAGCCGGTGAGGGCCAGGGCGAGGCAGGCGGTGCCGACGAACAGCGGCAAGGTGGGGCGGGCGATGCGGATGGAGGCTCCAAGGATCTGCAGGAAGGGAAGGGGATCAGCGCGTGCGGCTGGTCGTCGGTGCGGTCGTCGGCGACGCCGGCGGAACGGCTGCGCTGGTGGTGGGCGCCGAGTGGCGCAGGTTCACACCGATGCCCTTGGCTGTGAGCTGCTGGACCACGCCGTGGACGCGAAGCGCGCGACCGCTGTCCCCGTAAGCGGTGGGCAGGAGGAAAGCTGCTTGGTGCGGGTGGTACTGGAAGCCGTGGGCGTACAGCGTCATGCGGGCATCGACCGGCACGCTCTCGTACGGCGCGCCGAGGGCTCCGTCGCTGTACAGGGTCAGGGTGAGGACCTGGTCGACCTGTGGCGGGCCCGGCCGGTGCGGGGGGTCGGGCTGGCCCGCCGCGTTGCCGAGCACGGCTTGCAGGGCCTGTTCGTAGCGGGGCAGCACCCGCCGGGCGACTCGTGCCGCCGCCCGCGCGGCGTCCTTGGGAACGGCGATGCCGTTGGGTTCCTCGACCGCGTCGAAGTGGTGGGGCCTGATGTGCGTGCCGACGGGGGCGAGAGGCGCGACGACGAACTGGTGCGGGTAGAGGGGCCGGTCGGTCACGTAGAGTCGCTGGTCGTTCGGCCCGTGGAGTACGGCGTCGTGAGTGAGGACGTACTGGCTGACGATGTAGTCGACGTGGCCGTTGTCCCAGAGCTGCTCGGTGCGGGGGAGCTGGTCCGCGTACTGCGCGTGGCGCTGGTACTCGCTGGTCCAGGTGCCGGGCAGGCGGTCGGCCAGGCCGGTGGCGAAGGCGGACAGGTCGGTGCGGGGTGAGGTCATGTGTTCCTGGAAGGAGGTGGTGGTGCGGCGTCAGCGGGTGTGCCGTGGCGGTGCCGGCGGGAGGGCTCGCGGGGGAAGGGACGGCGCACGGGCCGGGGTGGAGTGGAGCCGCGGCGTGGGAACGAGCGGGGTGAGCGCCCGCATCCGGTCCTCGGCCACGTGCAGGACCTCTCCGAGATTGCGGATCTCGGCGGCGGCGTCGGCGAGGTCGTAGGACAGGTCGAAGCCGTCGTCCTCCTCGGCTTCCTTGGCCTTCTCGCCGGCTGCCTCGAAGAACTCGCCGAGCCGCTCCAGCAGGCCGTTGACCGGATCCAGGACCTGGTGGAGGAGGCCAGCGGCATCCGCGTGGGACTCGGCTCCGTTGAGCCGGTTGGTCAGGGCGAGCATCGCGTCGCCGTAGACGTAGGAGGGAGCGCGGTCTGCTGCGGCGGGGGCGTCCGGGGTCTTGAACGGTTCGGGCGGCGCCTGAGCTGGGTGCACGTGCGGGCTTTCGTGGGGCAGGACGGGATGCGGTAGCAGCCCGAGCTGGGCGAGGCGATGGTCGAGTGCCTCGATCAGGGGTTGGGCGCTGCCGCCGTGGCGGGCTTCGGGCCTCTGGGGGACGCCAGGGTCGCCGGAGGGAGCCGAGTCGTAGAGGACTTCGAACAGCGCCTGGTCGTCGGGGTGCTCACGGGTTGCGATCCAGCCCTCCGGGTCTCCGGGCGGGCGTTCGGACGACGGCTCCTGTGGCGGGCCGATGATCAGGTAGCTGTCGTCGGGGAGCGGCACGCGCACGATGTAGGCGCTGAGGCCGAACTCGATGTCGCACTGCAGTCCGCGCGCCCGCAGCGGTGTGGTGATGTGCGCGTGGCGGCTCCACAGCTCCTGCCACCACGGGGTGTTCACGTCGCGGTGGTCGGGAAGCGGCGCAAGCGGAGCCGTCCGGCGAGTATCGGGGGTGTTCTCCACGTCAGCGGCCACGGCTCCTCCTGCGGGAGGCCGGCGATCGGCGCGGCGGAGGTATCCGGCGTCCGGAGTCGGCTTCCGGCTTCGGAACTGGACTGAAGTCGAGTTCGTACTCGTCGTAGGTGGCGATCAGGTCGTGTTCCAGCTGGGCTTCGCGGTCGGTGACCTGCGCCATGAGGTCGTCGTGCTCGGCCTGACACTGCTGGTACTCGGCCCAGTCGGCGTCGCTGAAATGAGCGGGGCGGTTCAGATCATTCCTTGGGGTTGTGGGTGGATCGGGCTCCGGGCTCGGCGCGGTCAGATGTGGCGACCGCCCGGCCTGGGTGGCGGAGGCGCTGGCGGACCTTCCTGACGGGTGAGCGGCGCGAGGAAGCGTTGGAAGCCGAGGTGGTCGTCGAGTTCCTTGGCCGCGTCCCGAAGGGATTCCGAAGTGCGCCGCAGGAAGGCGCGGGCTGAGGCGTGATCGATGACCATGCGGTTCGTGAGGTAGTGCCGGTCGGTCGGGTTGGCAGACCGGGGCAGGGTCAGGGCGCACTCCGCGGTTTCGGCGAAGTGAGGGGCCGCGTGGCTCGACATGGTCGCTGCCATGGCGAGATGCTTTAGGACGGTGTCGCCGGCGCGGGTGGTGTGGTGCGGGCTCTGGGCGAAGTCAGCAGTCAGCCGGAAGACGTCGCGGGAGAGGTCCTGTGCGTCGGTGGCGTGCCGGAGCAGTGCGGGGTAGGAGGGCGCGGCCGGTACGTGTCCGTTCTCGTCCAGCAGCTCCCATTGCTGGGCGGCGTTGAGTAGTTTGTCCTTCATCACGTTGAGCGCGCCGATAAGGTGGAGAGCGTCATCGCTCGGTATCAGGTCGCGTTGGAAGTCGGGCTTCACGGGCCTCTTGCTCCTCAGTGCATACGGGCGTCGGTGTCGAAGAGCTTCAGTTCGTAGCTGTGCAGGAGGTGCTGCACGATGAAGCTCCGACCTGCGACTTTCCACAAACCGCGCCCTCGGTTGAGGTGTGCGATGGCGTCCATCTCGACGGAGGTCAGGCCGAGCAGGGAGGCCGCGGCGTGGAGTTGGTCGGTCTCCTGGCGGTAGATGATCCGGGTGCTGCAGTCGGCGAGGAGCCCCTCGGCCAGAGCCCGGCCCTGTGATCCGGCGTCGCCTGCGGTGAGCAAGTCGCTGAGCCGGTGAATCACCATGAGGTTCGCGATGCCGAGGCCGCGGGACAGCTTCCACTGGGCCTGCATCCGCTGCAGCAGGCCGACGTGCCGCATCAGCCTCCACGCCTCGTCGTACACGATCCAGCGCCGGCCGCCGTTCGGATCGGAGAGTGCGGACTCCATCCAGGCGCTCGCGCAGGTCATCGCCAGGACGAGGGCGGTGTCGTCGCCGGAGCCGCCGAGGCGGGAAAGGTCGATGGTGAGCATCGGCGCGTTCGGGTCGAAGGCGACGGTGGAGGGGGCGTCGAACATGCCGGCAAGGTCTCCGTGGACCAGGCGGCGCATGGCGTGGGCGAGGTCGCGGGCTGCTTCGCCGAGCCGTCCGGACATCATCCCGCTGGCCTCGTCGAGCGCGGTGGGGTTGTTGAGGGCGGCGGCGACGTCGCCGAGAAGTGGTGTACGGCCGGTGGCGGCAGCGCCGGTGACGACGGCGTCGAGGGCGACGTCGAGGGCGACGTCGAGGGCGGTGTGCTCCATCGGGAGGAGGTCACGGCCGAGGACGGTCCGGGCCAGAGAACCGAGCAGCAGCAGGCGCCGCTTGCGGATCTCGCCGATCCAGTCGGCCTCGGAGACGCTGTCGGGGCGCGGTGCGGCGTCCAACGGGTTGAGTTTGCCGGGCAGTCCGGGACCGAGGGCGACGGATGTGCCGCCGAGTGCGGAGGCGACGGGCGTCCATTCGCCCTTGGGGTCACACGGGACGTAGATGCGGTAGCCGAAGGCGACCGACCGCAGCGCGAACGACTTCGCCAGCGCTGACTTGCCCTGACCGATCACGCCTGCGAGCAGGATGTTGGGGTTGGTGAAGCCCTCGACCTTGCCGTACAGCGCGAACGGATCGAACACGAACGAGGCTTCGGCGTGGACGTCGCGGCCGACGTAGATGCCTTCGGCGCCGAGGCCGCCTTCGGCGAGGAACGGGTACGCGCCGGCTGCGACGGCGGTGGTCATGCGGTGGGCGGGCAGCTTCAGCCGGTTTCCGCGGGCGGAGGCAGGGCCGGGGCGCCCGCTCGGTGGAAAGAGAGGAGCGGGCATTTCGTGCTCCGCGGGCGCGGTACCCGCCGGGTGGGAGCTGGCTTCGGCGCGGGCCTTGGCGGCGGCTTCGGCGAGTTGGCGGCGGGCTGCTTTTCTGCTGGCCCGGTCGGTGCCGTGCGGGGTGAACAGCGGGGAGGCGGAGGCGCGGCGGGCTCGGCGTGCGGGCCGGTGATTCATAGGACGGCTTTCACGTGGCGGTGGTCGGGGCGGGCGGTCACACCACCGGTGAGGCGCTGAACTGGTGCTTCCAGTAGCCCTTGCCGTCGTTGTTCCAGTCGAGGTGGAGTTCGCCGTCGCCCAGTCCGCGTGCGGAGCCGATCGTGTAGCTAAGTACGGGCGTGGTGTACGAGTTGTTGTAGTTGGCGTTGGAGTCGCTGTTTTCCAGCCGCGATTCGATGCCGTAGTAGTTGGCGGACTTCTTCACCGGGTCGGTGCCGGCCTGCGACTTCTTGACCTGGAGCTTGAAGTAGGCGCCGTCGAAGATGGTGCTGTCGTCGACCTGGCCGTACGCCGGTCCGTCCCAGCTGACCTTGGCGTACGTGTAGACGGTGGAGCCGGAGCGCTTGGCGCACAGGGTGACACGGACGTCCCAGTTGTCGGCCCAGGGGCCCGTGTACGCCGGGTCGTCGATTGACTTGGTGCTGGTCGTGCACTTGTAGCTGGTGGCGGCTGCGGCGGGGGTGGCGGTCGCTATGGCGGCGGTGCCGGCGAGTGCGGCGATGATGACGGCGGTGGAGGTGGAGCGCTTCAGCTTGCGCATGGAGTGCCTTTCGTCGGGGTGGGGGTTACTGGCTGCAGGTGGTGGTGTGGCCGTGCAGCGGGGTGTTGAGATCGCTTGGGGTGGTCTTGCGCCGGACGATGTGACCGGCGGCGAGGTGGCGCTGGCAGATGGTCAGGACTGGGGGTCCTTCCGGCAGCCGTTCGGGATGGCAGTCCGCCTCCGCAGCGCTCTCGTTGGCTGCGGGCAGGAGGTGGAAGGCGTCGTGCAGCGCGGCGGTGGCCTGCCATAGCCGGGTGTGGGCAGTGGCCAGGTGACGGCCCGCAGCTGGATGTGGTGGCCGGGTGGTCTCGGCGAGCTGGTCGAACAGCCGGTGCAGGGCGGTGAGGTGCGCGTGCAGCACGTCGAGGTGCACGCGGTCCGCGGGCTGTGGCGCCGAGGGTGCCGCCGTGGTGAGGGAGCGGGTGTGGTGGCGGACGCCGGCGGTGGCGGCACGTAGGTAGGGGTGCGCGTCGCCGACGGGGGTGGCAGAGGTCAAAGGGGCAGGGGTCCTTCCTGCCGTAGCGGCAGGGGCAGTGACGGGCGATCCGCCAAAGACGGCGAGGGGCCGGTGGTCAGCGCGAGCGCCGGGGCGCTGCCGAGGGCGGACTGGGAGGCGGGGGCGCGGGGACGCTGCGGGATGCGGTGGGGGAGGCGAGGATCTGTTCCTGCTCCTGGCGCAGGTCGAGGTACGTGCCGGGCGCCCGGGTGCCGACATGGCTGTGGTCGCTCACGACGTCCGCGTTGGAGGCGGAGTCGGTGTCGCCCGGGGCGCGGGTGTCCACCAGCCAGTTTTTGTATGAGGGCAATTGCGTGAGGGTGCGGTGCGCGTCGTCGAGGTCGGTGGCGTTGACGACGAACAGCCAGGGGCTTGCTCCCTCGTCGTGGCCGGGGCCCTTGTGGGCGATGGTGAAGGCGCGGTGTGCGGGGGCGGCGATCAGTCGCTCCAGCCGGTTCCTGATGGTGTCGAGGGTGTCGCTGGCTTCGATGGCGGTGGTGTAGCGGGCCTCCTCGTAGGCGGCGTGGTGGCCCTCGATGACGTAGCCGTCTTTGGTGCGGTGTTCGTCGAGAGCCGCTTGGTGGCGGCGGTGCATCTGGCGCAGCGGGTCCAGCAGCGCCTGGATGTCGTCGATGAGGTGCGAGGGTTGGGGCACGGCGGCACGGGCCGGAGGCTGGCGGGTCACAGGGCGGTCCGGGCGAGGGGCAGCGCGGTGAGGGTGAAGGCGTCGGGCTGCTGGTAGTTGAGGCGGCGCAGGTCGACGCCGGCGGTGACGGCGGCGGTCTCGATCTGCGCGCAGGCCGCGTCGAGGAGGGCATCGGTGTCGGCGGTGACGGTGACCAGGCCGGTCAGGGCGACGTCGGCGTGCCCGGCGATGAGCTGGCGCTCGCGCTGCTTGACGTCGGCGTACTCGACGGAGTCTTCCTCGCTGTCGACCTGTCCCCGGCGGGCGCGCTCATTCGCGTCGGCGATGATCGCCGCCTTCTTCCGCTGGACGTCCCGCAGTGCAGACTCGAGCCCCTGGGGCGCGTATATAAGGGACAGGCTGCGCCGCACACCGGCCGTGAACATGATGCCGTGGAGGAAGCCCGCTCCCATTTCGGTGCGCGGCCAGTTCTCCACCCAGTACGTGGCGTGGCGGGCGGAGTCGGTGGCGAGCCGGTCGTACTCCTCGAACTGGACGACGGGCCCGGCGGCTGCGGGGTCCGCCTCGGCGCGGCCGGTCTCGGACCACTGCTGGAGTGCGGCGAGCGCCTTCGGGTCGTAGGCGGTGCGGATCACGGCGGCGATCTCCCGGGCACTCAGCCACCCGGTCACCATGAGCCCGGCGTTCCGGGCGGCCTGGGCGATGGACGCGGTCGTCTGCTCCATGACGGTGAACGCACCCGGCAGCCCTCCGCCGGCCTGCGAGATCAGACGCTTGGCGGCCTTCAGGTCCAGGGAGATGGCGAGGTAGGTCTCGTGTGGGGCGGCGGCGGGACCGGCCGAGGCGACCAGTTCGGAGTAGATCTGCCCGGCAACGGGGGCCTGGGGCTGCCCGTTCTGGGTCCAGTGACGGGTCAGGGTGTCGCCGCTGTCGGGAACGGTGCGCTCCAGCACCTGCACGGTGGCGATGTGCCCGGTGCGGGCGATGCCCGCAAGCGCCCGCCCCCAGCTCGACACGTTGTGATTCTGGGTCGCGGGGTCGAGGAGGGCGAACGCCCGGCTGCTGACGCGGGCGATGGCGGTCAGGGTCTGCTGGCGGGGGTCGTGCACGGCCGCGGCCTGGTTGGCGGAGTCGCCGGGGGTGACCACCTTCAGCGAGGCGGGGGTGCCCGGCAGATGGAGGACGCCGTCCTGCCGCGGCCGGGTGACGGGCCGGGCGAGCCAGAGCGTCTGGCCGGTACGGCGACGGTGTGCGTAGCGGGTGACGATCGGTGCCCAGTCGATGAGGGACCGGCCGTGCCGTCGAATCGCGACGAGCGCTCCGGATGCCGCCCACAGCGGGGCCAGGGCGACGGCGCCGAGCAGTCCGGTGGAGATCACTGTCATCAGCAGCAGTGCCAGCGAGCACGACACGAGGACGAGTTGAGGGAGAGAGAGTCCGAGGAGGATGCCGCGGCGGGACCGGTGCGGAAACTTCACCGTGATCGGGGCGACGGAGAGATCAGTCAAGGGGCGGGTCCTGGAGGCGCGGGTGGAACCCGGGGGCGGGAGGTGGCGTGCACGTCCCGCCCCCGGGAGTCGGGCAGGGGATCAGAAGCCGGCCGGGGGCGGTGGCGGTGTGGCCGACCCGCTGGACGTGGCGTTCTGTGAGCCGGAGGACGGCGGTGCGCCCTGGGGCGGCGGGGTCGTGCTCGGCGGGGTGGACTGCCATCCATCGCCCTGGCCGGACGCGGCGTTCGCGCCGGATCCGCCCGGCCCTTGGCTGCCGCCCACCTGACCGCTGGTGTCGTCGGACACGCTGGTCGGCGCGGGCTGGACGGCCTTCTCCAGACCGGACTTGACGGCATCGCCACCGGGCGAGACGCCCGTTCCGCCGGATTGCGAACCTTCCTTGCCTTCTCCGCCTCCACCAGTCGGGTTGGCGGCGACGTCGCCGGGGAATCCGCCCCCGCCACCGGCCTCGGGGCCTTGCGGGGCGGCGCCCGCTCCGGCTGCGGCACCACCGGTTCCGGCGGTGGCCGCAGCGGCGGCGGCCTTGCGGGCGGCCTTCTCGGCGTGAGCCTTGGCGATCTGCGCTCCGGCGCCACCGGCACGGTGGATGGACTCGCCGTCGGTGCCGTCGGCCGCCCAGTGCACGAACTTGAAGACCGCGTACGGGCACAGCAGCACCAGAACCATGATCACGATGCCGGACATGACGTCAGCCAGTGCAGCGATGCCGTCCTTGGCCTCGGTCTTGCCCATGGCGGCGATGCCGAGGACGAAGATCACGGTCATCAGCAACTTGCTGACCACGAGGGTGGCGGTGGCCTCGATCCAGCCCTTGCGCCAGCGCCGGGCGACCTCCCAGCCGCCGCCGGCCGACGCGAACACGGCCAAGGTGACCATGACGAGGATGCCGACCTTGCGGACCATCATCACGCACCAGTAGAGGAAGGCGCCGATGGCGGCTCCGAGACCGGCGACGACCGGGACGAGCCAGCCCAGGCCGGCCAGGCCGCCGATCTGGTTGACCTTCACGATCCGGCGCACGGCCGACTCGATGTTCAGGTGCGCGGTCTTGAACAGGCCGTCGGATATCGCGTCGACCACTTCGACCGCGACCGTCGTAAAGGCGATGGCGCAGAAGGCGAACAGGACGCCGCCCATGGTGCCGGTGAACGCTTGTGTCAGGGCCTGTCCGTCGCGCCGGACGGCGGCTCGCACCAGTTGCGCGCAGAACGTCGCGACCAAGAGGACCAGGCCCAGTGGCAGCAGCATCTCGTAGTTGTCGACGAACCAGGTCGCGTTGAGGTCCACCTTCGTGGTGGTGTTGACTGCCTCGGCGGCCAGGTCGGCTGCGGCGGCGGCGAGTTCGCCAGCCGACTTCGCCATCCAGTCACCGATGGCTTTGCCCGGGTCCGAGGCAAAACTCACCGCGTCGCCGACGGCGCACAGCTTGTCTGCCAGGGGGAAATCACAGAAACCCACGAGGAGTTACTCCTCCTTTCTTGTCTCAGGCGCGGGTCACTGCGTGACGCTCGGTGCGAGGGCGGCCAGGGTGCAGTCGTGGTTCGGGCGGCACTGGACGGCGAGGGTCACGGCCCGTTCCTCGGCGCCGCCCCCGCCCTTCTTCCAGGCGATCTGCTGCTTGCCGTTGACGGTGACGACGTAGATGTACGCCTTCGTGATCGCGGACGGGTCGTCGGCCAGCGCCGCCTTGAACGCGGAGGGGTAGTGGCCCTCGGTGACGCTGGCGGTGGCGTGCTGGTCCTGATCGGCCATTCGCGACCACAGCACCGGATCGGGAACCTGGCCGGCAACGGAGGCCCAGTCGGCGTACGTGGTCTCGCCTGTCATCCAGGCGCGCATGCCGGAGAGTTGCTGGTCGCGGCTGGTGTTCCGGGTGTCGTAGGTCCACAGCATCTGGGCCGCCGCCTTGGCGTAGGCGACAGGTTCGGAGATCTGCGGTGGCTTGGGCACCGACCCGGAGCCGGAGGAAGGCTTCGGGGCGGCCTCGGAGGAAGACGGGCTGCCGGTCGGGGCGGGCGCGGCGGTGTCCGGAGCCCGGTGGCCGTTCCCGCCGCCGGTCATCAGGGCGACAACCCCAGCGATGGCGAGGAGGACGGCGACGGCCGAGGCGACGAGCGCGATGCGCGTGCTGGCTGGCCAGCCCGCGCCGTACGAGGACGGCGAGAGGGAAGGGAATCGTTTCCGCATCAGTGGACCTGCGACCCCAGGCTGGAGAAGAACGCGACAATCCCATTCGCGGCACCGAGGCCGAGCGCGGCGCCGGCGGCGACGACGGCGCCCTTCTTGCCGTTGGCCTCGGCCTGGTGGCCACCAGTGTGGTGGCCCCAAGCCCATACGCCGAGCGAGACGGCGAGGGCGCCGACCACGGCGATGATGCCGAACATGTTGATGCTGTTGACGACGTTCTTCAGCACGGCGAGGCCGGGCAACCCGCCGCCCTTGGGTGAGATTCCTGGGTCGTAGGCGAGCTGGATGACACGGTCTGCGAGAGGGAGGGACATAGGTGTGGCGGGGCTCCTTGCATACGCGGGCCAGGCGAGGGCCGGCGGGAAGGGGAATGCGGAGGGGGAGGTGCGCTCGGGGCGCGGAAGTGGCCGCGGCGGCACGCCCTGGAGCGGTGTCCGGGCGGGGCGGCGTCAGAGGACGCGGCGGGCGGCGAGAATCGTCCAGTCCTTGATCGGGGTAATCCGGACGGGCTTGGTGGTGCGGGGTGCCTCGATGACGAGGCCCTCGCCCATGTACATGCCGACGTGCTCAGGTCGCGCGGCGCTGCCGCGGCTGAAGATCAGGTCACCGGGCTTGAGTTGGGCGGGCGAGACCGCCTTGCCCTCGTTGACCTGCGTGTACGTGGTGCGGGTGAGCGTGACGCCGACTTGCGCGTACGCCTGCTGCATCAGGCTGGAGCAGTCGCAGCGGCCCATGGGGTCAGGCCCATGCGAGTTCGTGCAGGACCCGCCCCACTGGTAGAGCGTGCCGAGCTGGTGCATCGCCCACTCGATGGCCTTGCGCGCCTTCAGATCGGCGTCCTTGGGGATCGAGTAACCCTTGGGGACGCTCCCCTCAGGGATGCGGCCGAAGCCGGAACCGTCCTGGCCCGGCGCGCAGCCGGTCGTACCGGTCGACGGCTTCTTGCCCTGGTCCGCGTCCTTGCCGTCCGCGTCATCGCCGCCGCCGGGGAAGGTCTTGGCGATGGCGGCCTGCAGCGCAGTGGCCAGGTTCTCCCACTTCGCGTACGCGTCTGGCAGGCCGGACTTCTGCACGGCTTGGGCGGCCTGGGTGACGGTCATCTGCTGCCAGCCGCTCACCTTGAGCAAGTGCTTGTAGAACTGCTCGGAGGCGTAGACCGGGTCGCGGATCTGCTGGGCGCTGCCCCATCCCTGGGAGGGTCGTTGCTGGAACAGGCCGAGGGAGTCGCGGTCGCCGTAGTTCAGGTTGCGCAGCCGGCTCTCCTGCATCGCCGTGGCGAGCGCGATGACCTGGCCCTTCGTGGGGATGTCGAGTGAGAGGCCGGCGGCCACGATTGTCTGGGCGTTGGGGACCTGCTCGGCGGGAAGGTCCAGGCCCTCGACGTGGATGTCCTTGCCGGACGCCCCGTCGAGGATCTTGCCGACCTGCTCAGCGACCTTGTCAGCGTCGATGTCGGTCAGACAGCTGCTGACGAGGCCGTTGCTCTGCACGGCGTCGGCGGAGGAGGCCAGCATCATGCCGGTGCCGGCGATCAGGATCGGGGAGAGGAAGACGACGCCGATGCCGGCGGCGAGCGCCTTCAACCGGAGGGGACCGCTCGCCGGTCAGCGTTTTCGGGCAGGGGTGGGTAACGAGACGTCATGAGCGTGTCCTTCGGGGTGCGGTGTCCGGCGTGCCGCGTGCGCGAGCGGATCGGAAGGGCGCGGCGGCCGGGGTGGGCGATCGTGGCGGGCCGGTGTGGGCGAGTTGCCGCTCGCTCCATGTGGCCGGGCCGTGAGCTAGGTGTGCCGGGGCAGGGGGTACCTCCGTGAGGTGTGGCGGGGAGTAGCCAGCGGCGGTGTGCGCCGGGCGGTTCAAAAACAGTAGGCGCGGATTGGCGGTTGACCAAAAAATCGGCGTGAGGTACCGGAATCCGGCACCTCAGCGGAGCATTTCTTGGTCGTCGGCGGATTCGCCTCTACAGTTTTTGGACTCCCCCTCTCCTTCCTCGGTCTGTGGCCCTGGGCTTCTGCATGCCCGATTCCAGCCCGCGAGGACTCCTGCGTGAGGCGGTGAGTTCCCTCCGCGTTCCCACACCCGAATAGGGGTTCCTCTTTGCCTTTTTCCCTGCACCAGGGCGACGCCCTCAGCGTTCTCGCCGGCCTCCCGGACGGCTGCGTCGACTCCGTCATCACCGACCCGCCGTACAACTCGGGCGGTAGGACCGCGAAGGAGCGCACCACCCGCTCCGCCAAGCAGAAGTACACGTCCGCGGATTCCAAGAACGACCTCGCCGACTTCACCGGCGAGAACATGGACCAGAGGTCTTACTCGTTCTGGCTGACGCAGATCATGACCGAAGCCCACCGCCTCACGAAGACCGGCGGCACCGCGCTGCTGTTCACCGACTGGCGCCAGCTCCCCACGACGACGGATGCGATCCAGGCTGCCGGATGGCTGTGGCGCGGCGTGCTGGCCTGGCACAAGCCGCAGGCCCGCCCGCAGAAGGGCCGATTCACCCAGAACTGCGAATTCATCATCTGGGCGTCCAAGGGGCCGATCGACGGCTCCCGGAACCCGGTCTACCTGCCGGGAATGTACTCGGCGTCGCAGCCCTCGGGGTCGAAGCGCCAGCACATCACGCAGAAGCCGGTCGAGGTCATGCGCGAGCTGGTCAAGATCAGCCCCGACGGCGGCACGGTCCTCGACTTCTGTGCCGGCTCCGGCTCCACGGGCGTCGCCGCCCTGCTGGAGGGCCGGGATTTCATCGGAGTGGAGAAGACCGAGCACTACGCGTCGATCGCGGCCGACCGGCTCACCGAAACCATCCGCGAGACCCTCACCCAAGACGACGTGGTTCTCACCGTCTGAGCTGCGACCGCGCGAACGGCGCCCCAAGCGGAATTCCGGTACAGCAGAGCCGGTAACTCGCCGAACGGTCCGCGCGTCGCCGCCTCCGTCCTTCTCTCATTCCGCGTCTCGTAGGAGGCCGAAACTTTCCATGCCCGAATCCACAAAACCTAATGACGAAGGGGAGTTGGAGCCGGTTCGCATTCCGGATCCGCAGCTTGAGGGAATCGAAGCGAGCGTCCGACGGCTTATGGAGCAGTCGGCGCAGCAGGCGCAGCAGCTCGACCACCTCGCGTCCACTCCGGAGCCCAGCGGATCGCCGTTCGCCGCGTTCGGCATGCCGGGGCTCGGCGGGCCGCCTCCCGCCGCCCCGCCCGAGCCCCGCCCGATTCTGGAACTCGACGGGGAGGAAAGGGAGGACGAACTCGACGCGCTCAGCGACTGGATCGACGACTTCTTCCTCCCGGTCTACGGATCGGAGGTCACCACCGCTGCACCCTGGTGCCTGCAGTGGCAGGAGCACGACGATGTCGTGGCCTGGCTCCACGCCCTGTGGCTCGCATACCAGCAGCACAAGGAACCCGACGCCGGGCTCTCCGGCCTGTTCGTGTGGCACCGGGACTTCCTCACCCATGCCGTCGCGGCGATCCGCGCCCCGGGCGGCCCGCTGTCGGCCTGCATGACCTCTCCCGACCGTCCCGCACACCGTCTCCTGCCCGGCCCGCCGCCGTCCGTGCGTACGGAGGCGGCATCCCCGGCGGAGGCCGCTGGGCCTGCCGAGCAGGACGAGCCGACGTCGTGAGCGCGGGACAGGTGCAGCCCGCCTTCGGCCTGAGCTTCGACCCCCGAGCCCTGACCGACCTCCTCCAGGCGCCCAGTGACATCCGCGACCTCACGCTCGCCTACCTGCAGGAGGTCGTGAACGCCCAGCGCTTCGGGCTGCGCCTCGACGGTGACCTGGAGGGTTTCCGGAAGCTGTTCGTGGACTCGCGCAAGGACTGGCGCGTCGTCTACGGCGTCCGCCCGTCGCCCTCGGAGTCCGCACACCCGAAGGAGATCCATGTCGTCGCGGTCCGGCCGCGTGCGGGCAACGACGTCTACGACGAAGTCGGCCGCCGCCTGGGGATGACCCGCCGGCCGCTGAGCGCCCGCACCCACGCGGCACGCTCCCGCTCCCCGCAGCTGACGACCCGCGGTCCCGCACCCCGGCCCGGCCCGCCGTCCACCGCACTGCCGGGTCTGCCCCGTCCCGCACGCAACCCCGCGCACCATCACGCCCGCTGAACGCACGGAGTCCCGCCTATGCCCCCTGAACCCACGCCGACACCAGTGCGGCGTGCGGTCTCCCCGCTCGACCATCGCATCGAAGCCGCCATCGGCCACGACATCGACACCCTGTGGGCCTACCGCGACCGCGGTGTCCTCGACGATCCCCACGCTCACCTGGTCGACCGACACCGTGAGCTGGCCAAGGCCCAGACCGGCGTCGTCTTCTACCTCAAGCTACTCAACCGCCTGTCGAGCGGCGAGTTCGACGTCGACGACGCCCTGTTCACGCGCATCGACCGCACGGTGGACCAGCTGGAGGAGGCCACCGATACCCGCGACGCCGCTGCCCGGACGGTGAGCGCCGCCCTGGAGCCCATCGAGGCCGCCGCGACGGCCTCGGCGCAAGGCCCGAGTCCGCTGTCGACGGACGACCAGGCGGCCCTGCTTGCCATCGCCGGCGGCGCCAAGCTCTACGAACACCTGCTGACCGGCCGGATGTCCGTGACCGCCGCCTCCGGCACCCGCATCCCTCACGCCGAGCTGCAGCGGCTGGAGGACGCCGGCCTGGTCGTCCGGGACACCGGCCACCCCGTACACGCCGGCCAGCCGGTCGCCCTCACCGACACCGGACGCGCCGCACTGTTCGCCGCCCGCCGGAAGCCCACAACTCAGGCGCCCAAGCTCCCGGCTCGACCCGGCACGTCGCCGTCCACCTTGCCCCAGCGGCGCTGAACCCAATGAAAGGCCCCTGTTGTCTCCCAGCGAACCGGCGCCGGCTCGTACGTCCGTCCCACAAGTCGATTTCAATCTTGACGACCTCGACGCCGACGAGGAGAAATACCTCGACTTCTACCGCAAGGTCGGCGTCCACGAGGACATGCTCGTTCCCCTCGCCGAACACCACGACGGTGCGCACAGCTACTACGTCCTGTTCGACCGCACCGCCACCTGGGGGCACCCCGGCATGCCCCAGGTGCTCGCCGTACACCTGCAACGGGACCACGAGAGCAGACGTTCAGCTTCGAGCAGGCCCCACTGCCGCTGCCCGCGATGGCACAGTCCTGGCTCATCCACCGCGGCTGCCCGCACGAAGCCATCGGCCTCAACCCCGAGCTGGGTCCTCCGCCGGCAGACGAAGCGACTCGTGCGCTGGAGAAGCGCCTCGCGGACGACGGCGACCACTACGCCATGGGCTACTCCTACACCGCGGATGACCCGGACGACATGGTCACCGTAGTGGCGCTGCGCGCCCTGGACGAGCGAGCGCCCAGCCCTTTCCGCGTCGTGGTCGAGGAGGTCGACACGGACGCGTGGACGCACACCCTGCGCGAGGGCGGTTTCGACACGAAGGAAGGCGCCCTGCAGTGGTGCTCCGACCGTCTCACCGGCGAGGCCGGCCCTCTCCCGCCGGTCCGCCCGGCAGCCGCAGTCGTCCGTCCGGCCGGTGTGGCTAAGGCCCCTGCTTCGCGCCCGCCCGGCCGCTCGCGCTAAGCGCCACGACCGAGGAGAGCGGCGAAACATAGCCGACGATCGCCGGTTAGCCAAACCGGCGATTCTCCGGACTCTTATACAGCCGCCGCGACAACAACCGCGGCGCTCTTCCACGCAATCCCCATGACCTCACGGAGGTTTCTTCCGCATGCGCTCCACCCGAATAGCCGTATCCGCAGCGATGCTCGGCGCTCTCGCTCTGCCGGTGCTGTCCACCACCACCGCCAGCGCGGCCCCCGCCGCAGTAACCGCAGCCCCCGCGAGCAGCTGCTCGTCCCTGCCGCCGCTGCCCTACGAGGTGCACACCAAGGCCGTGACCATCCGGTCCAAGGCCAGCTCGAAGTCCACCGCGCTCGGCGTGCTCTACAAGAGCCACAAGTTCAGCGTGTCCAAGAAGAGCGGCAACTGGCTCTACATCACGGACAAGTCGACCGGCGTCAAGGGCTGGGTCTCCGGCACGTACGTCTACCGCGACGTCCGAATGTGCCTGGACTGACCGGCATTCAGCCCGTACCCGGAAGCAGCCGAGCCGCCGGGTAAGTCCGCCCTTGCACATTCCCCCACGCAATCGGCCTTTCCAGAACAGGAGCTTTCCTTTGTCCGACGGCATATCCGATGACGCTGAGGATGTCGTGGGCGTGCTCACCGAACGGATCGAAGCGCGCTTCGGCATGGACATGGACCAGTTGAAGGCCGCGGTCGCCGCCGCGCCGACCGCCAATCCCGACGCCACCGATGTCGTCAAGTGGCACGGCCTTCTCGCTGAGGCCCAGTCGGTGCTCGACCGCGCGGAGGACGACCTCCTCGCCTCGCTGGACACCCAGCCCAGCGAGGTCGACGACCCGACGATGGGCCTCGCCCACCGCGTGAACGCCGCCGTCACCGCCCGCGACGGGCGGGCCCTGGTTGTGCGTTGGCTCCTCGACCCGGATGCTCCAGGGAAGAAAGACCTCGCAGCCGAACGCCTCGCCCGACTTCGTCCCCGAACCGGTCCGGCCGTGCAGACCAGTGCTCCGCACCGACCCATGGGGACGCCCGCGCCGGCGTCGGCGTGGCGGGCGGGAAGGACCGTCCGATGAGCCGGGACAAGGCCAGCACCATGGACGCCGACCTGCAGAAGGTCTTCGGACCCCCGCTCCCCGAGCTGTACGAGGCGGCCACCGGACCCGAAGCCTCTCCCGCGCTCACCCGCGCCCTGGAACTGCGTTCGTTCCTCGCGCTCACCGAGGAGCAGGTCGCCCGCGTCCGCGACCGCGTGCACGCGGACATGGATCCGGACCGTGACATGGGCGATCTGTCGGCGGACAAGCTCCGCTTCGACGCGCAGTGGCTGGAGGCGGCGCTGGATGCCCGCGACGGCTACCGCGCCGCCCTCGGTGACCTGCTGCGCACCATGCCTGCGCCCAACCAGCAGGCCCGCCCCGTCCGCATGACGCAGCTCAGGACCACCGCAACCCTGCCTCCGTCCGCCGCCCCGGCACCCCAGCGTGCCGGGGCGGCCCGGGCCCGCCGATCCTGAAAGCCCGCGCTTGCCCCACCTCACGTCCACCGAGATAGCCGGACGGATCGAGGACCTGTACGGCGCGCCGCTCGCCGACCTCGAAGCCCACGCCCAGGACCAGCCCCCCGGCATGCTCTCCGCCCTGCTCGGCATGCACGACGACCTCGTCCTCGCCGAGCGCAGCATCGACCTCCACCGAGACCACCTCGCCCGGCTCATCCACCCCGAGCGGCAGATCGGCCGGCATGAGGTCTCCCACCTTGTCGACGGCTCCCGCCGGCTCGCCGAAGCAGTCGCCGTGCGCGACGTGCAGGCCAAGTCAGCCGCCGCCGTTCTGCAGAGCCTCGCCCGCGTCCCGGCCCCCACGCCGCCCCCGCCGGTTCTCACGCCGCCGCCACCGGCTCCGCCCCTTCCGGCGCAGAGCACGGCGCACAGCCGCTGACCCGCAGGCGATTTCCCTTACTCACCCAGGAGTTCCTCCCTTGGCCATCACCGCTCTGCCTCCCGACACCGACGCCGACATCGCCCGGGTCACCGAAGCCCTCGCCATGATCACCCCACGCTGGAACGTGAGGATCATGCTGGCGCTCTCCGGCCCGCCGCTGCGCTACAGCGAGCTGGCGGCCAAGGTGTCCTGGCTGCAGGGAGGCCAGCTCCACCCCAAGCTCAAGTCGCTCTGCGACGCCGGTCTCGTCGAGCGCACCGAACACACCGCACGGCACGTCACCTACGGCCACACCGAGCGCGGCGCAGCCCTGCTGCCGGTCCTGCCGATGATCGTCACCTGGGCCGAGGAGTACCTGGAGACGGCGGAACGGCCGTTGCCCGCGATCGAACAGATCGAGGACAGCCTCACGCTGCTCACCCGACGGCACGCCGCCGCCATCCTGTGGGTGCTCAAGTCCCGCGAGGAGGTCAGCGGCAGGGCCCTGGCCCGGATCGTGATGCCCGACAGCGACTGGACCAACGTCTACCCGCCGCTGCGGCAGCTGGTGACCGACGGCCTGGTCGACACCGAGGGCATGGGCCGGCCCTACCGACTGTCCGCGGCGGGCGACGGCCTGGGCCCCGTGCTCGGCACCCTGTCTGCGTGGTCCGCCGGACAGCCCCTCAACCAGGCGGCCCACCACCCGGTCTGGGGGCACCCGCAGGCCAAGCCCGCACCGAGGCCGTGGGTCAGCAGCCAGTCCCGGCCAACCCCCGCAAGCCTCCCGCCAGGCCGAACGGGTGAGCCCGCTCCGGCGTGGCACAACCGCGATCTCTTCTCCCACGCCACGACCGTCCGCCCGAAGACGGCCATCCAGGCGGGAGGGCCGCGCCGATGACTGCCCTCTTCACACCTGCCCAAGTACGCAACGCCGTCGACCTGCTGGCTGCCCGCTCCTTGGTCCGCCTGGTCACCGAGATCGACGACAACGGGGCCATCCCGCCGCGACGGCTGGCCAATACCCTCCCCGACCTCTCCTCGCATCAACAGCGCCGCGCCACCGAAACCGCTCGTACCCACGGTCTCGTCCGGACCGCGCCAGGCACTGGACTCGAACTTACTGATTCCGGAGCAGAGTTGGCCGATCTGTACGACGCGATGGCTCGCTGGGCCCGACGCCACGCCTACCCGACACCGATCTGCGAGTTCAGCAGCCGCATCCGACACGTCCTCGACCTGCTGGCACCTGCACTTGCGGCCCAGAACACCGACGGCCGCTCGTGGCCTTCGGCCGCGCGTCTGCCCAGCACTGAGGCGGACCTTGCCCGCCCTCGCGCTCTGCTGATCGAGTGGCTGGCCGGTAACCCACAGGTCACCCGGGTCCCTGACCCGGAGCCGGTCGCGTGAGCGCAGCGGTTACACCCCGGCACGCACGCCACACCGCCGGGCTGATGCGCAGCATCTACCTGCCGCGCACGGCCGACGCCTTGGCGTTCGCGATGTCCACCTACGGCATTCCGCTGCTTGTCCTGGCCACCACGAACTCCGCCGCGCTGACGGGCATTGCATTCGCCCTGGAGTGGGTCCCACGGCTGGCGGCGTTCGGGTGGGCCGGAGCGGTCGTCGACCGGCGCGGGGCAGCCGTGGTGTTCCACCTGGCATCCCTGGGACGCGCGTTGGCACTCGCCGCAGGCGCGGTCCTTCTCCACCTGCACCCGTCCGGCCACATGGCGAGCGTGACCGTGATGGTGCTCGCGGCGACGACCGGCGTGCTCACCGAGTTCAGTTACATCGCGGCCGAGACCGCAGGCGCCGCCGCCGGCCGCAGGGCTGGACGGCGAGCCCACCGGGTGCAAGCCGTCCTGCTCGGCATCGACCAGACCGCGACTCTGGCCGGCCCTGCGCTCGCCGGACTGCTCCTGCTCGCCGGGCCGCCGCCGATGCTCGCCGTGATCACCGTGCTCTCGCTGCTCGCCGCGCTCCTCGCCTTGCGTACACCCCCCTCGCCCGTCGCCCCGGCCCGCGCGCCGAAGGGGCAGCCGGGTGCCGGACTCCTCACAGGGTGGCGCACGATCCGCTCGCTGCCCGCGCTCGGCTGGCTCGTGACCGGGCTGACCCTGTCCAACCTCGCCACCGGGCTTCTCCAGGCGGCCGGCCCGGTGATCGTCGTCAAGCACTTCGGACAATCCACCACGGCCGTCGGCCTGGTCTGGTCCGCAGCCGCTGCAGCCACGCTCCTCAGCGTCACGATCTGCCGGTTCGCGCTCGACCGCCTGGGACTGTGGCCGGTCGGTGCCGCCTGCGCGGCCCTCGCCTCGCTCGCCTGTCTCGCCGCCGCCCAGGCCCCCGACTACCTGTCCTACCTGGTCCTGGTCGCGGTTCTCATGGCGGCAGAGGGCGGCATGACGGTGGTCCTGCGCACCTTGCGCTCGCGCCTGATTCCCCCAGAGAAGTTCGGCAGCACCCTGTCGGCGACCATCCTCATCCTCCTGCTGCCCTTCCCCGTCGCCGGCGTACTGACCGCGCTCACCCCGCCGAACGCGCTGGGCCACGTCATCACCGCCTGCGCCGCCCTGCAGGCCCTCGGCCTGTTCTGCGCCTTCGCCCGCCTGCGTACCGATCCCGTCCTGCGCACCTGACCCTGCCGCGTCCCCAGCCTGTGGAGAACCTCATGCCCACCGCCATCCTCGGATCGCACCGTGCGAGCGGTCGCAGCATCACCGAGCAGTTCCATGCCTTCGACGCCCGCAACCCGCACGTCTATCGCGCTTTGGAACGCATGGCCGCCCGCCGCCTGGCCGCAGGTGCCACGCGGGTCAGCCTCAAGGACCTGTTCGAGGACCTGCGCCGTCAGCTGCCGTACGGCGTCGTCGGACTGAACAACAACTACACCGCCCTCTACGCCCGCCAGTTGATCGACGAACACCCCCACTGGGCTGGTGCGTTCGAGCTACGCCGCCGCCGTGCCGCCTGAGACACCACTCTCCTTTCTCTCGTCCTGCCGTCCACTGATACGGAGAACCTCTTCTTGTCCGCTCGTCCCCTCGTACTCGTCGTCTCTCCGGGTGATGAGACCTATCGCGGCTACTGCCTTGAACAGGTGGCCGCCGCGTACGACGTCGTCCTGCTCACCGGCACCGAGCCGTCGTGGGAGACACCGTTCATCGTCGACCACGCCGTCGTCGACCTGACCGACCCCACAGCCCTGCTCGTCGGCGGCCGGGCCCTGGCCGAGCGCCACGACCTCGCCGGCGTGGTCACCTGGGATGAGTGGAACCTCGTACCCACCGCCCGCCTCGCCCGCGCGCTCGGTCTGTCCTCGAATTCCGTCGAGGTGATGCGGGCCTGCCGCAACAAGGCCACCGCCCGCACCCTGTTCGCCCGACACGGCGTACCGTCGGCCGCCTCGATGAAGGCACGAACCCTGCTGGAGGCCAGCCTTGCGACGATGACGCTGGGCTACCCCGCCGTCATCAAGCCCGCCGCCCTTGCCGGCAGCATCTGCGTGATCCGCGTCGACCGCCCCGAAGAACTGCCCGCCGCGTTCGCCTTCGCATCGGAGGGCGCAAGCCGCAGCCGCGAGGACACCGGCGTCCTGGTCGAGGAGTATCTCGACGGACCGGAATTCTCCGTCGAGTGCGTCACCCACCGCGGCGAGACCACGGCGGTCGCCGTGACCCGCAAGCACCTGGGCCCAACCCCGTACTTCGACGAGACCGGGCACACCGTCGATGCCACCGACCCGCTCCTGGACCAGGTTGCCCCGGCAGCCGCTGCCGCGGTCAAGGCGCTGGGCATCACCGACGGCGTGCAGCACGTCGAGCTGCGCCTTGTCGGCGGCCGGCCCCGACTGATCGAGGTCAACGCCAGGATCGGCGGCGACATGATCGGCCACCTCGTCCGCCTCGCCACCGGCATCGACCTGCCGAAGGCCGCCGCCGACCTCGCCTGCGGCCGGGCGCCGGACCTCACCCCGACCCGCAGCGAGGCCGCGGGCATCCGCATGCTCTACCCGGACGCCTCCGGCACCCTCACCCAGCGGCAGATCAACACCCCGTTCGCCGCCCACACCCCGTGGCTACGGCAGGTGCAGTGGATCCGCGAGATCGGTGACCCGCTCCTCCTGCCGCCCGACGGTGACCTGTTCACCGCACGGGCCGGGTTCTACATCGTCACCGGCCGCAACACCGCCGAGGTCACCGAGCGCCTCGGCACCGCGGCCGACGAGATCACCGTCACCACGCGGGTGGACCGATGAACTCTCAGCCCGATCCGCTCCGCGACATCGACGGCGACGTCTACGTCTCCCCGCGCCACCTCGCCAGCAGCACCTATACCGGTGACCCCGCCCTCACCCCGCTGCTCGACCTCGGCTGGGACCTCCAGCACGACGACCTCGGCAACGTCTACGTCAGCGCTCCCGACCGGCGCGTACGTCTGGGCTACCTGCCCGAAGGCGAGGACGACGGCCTCTGGCGCATCAACGCCTACAAGGACTCCTTCGGCCCGCCGGCGTGGGGCGTCTGCTTCAACGACCGCGTCCCCACCGAATTCGTCCAGGCGTTCACCACCGTCCTCGCCACGGCATACGAGCAGGGGCCGGACGCCTACCTCGCCCGGCCGGTCGCCGGAATCGACGAGCACGATCCCTTCCTCGCCGTCGTGCCCCTCCTGAAGCAGGGCTGGGAGATCGACCGCCCGCGCTGGGGCGTCTTCGCGGTCCAGGCCCCGGATGGGCTCGCCGGCATGGAGTTCACCACCGGTGACCTCGATCCGGAGGCCGAGCTGACCACGCGGGATGCCCGTTGGCAGCTGTGGGCGGGCAAGTCCATCGACCGGGCCGTCTGGTACGCCACGGCCAGCACCGTCACGCCCGTCGCCCTGCTCACCGCCGTCACCGAGTGCGTCGCCGATCCGGCCCCGCTGCCCCGCTGGCGTGAGGAGACCTTCAGCTACATCAAGGGGATGGCCCAGCTCACCCCGATCCTGCCGCCTGGACCGCCGGCTCCCACACCGCTCGACGTGCAGCGGGCCGTCTCATCCCGGCGTCCGGCCGCGCTCCCTGCGTCCAGCGTCCCGCGCTGGAGCACCACCAGCCGACCGGCGCTGCCCGGCCCCCGTCGCTGACGGCGGCCCAACCTCTGACTGGAGAGCCCTTCTTGTCCCTGCAGGCCGCCGAGTTCTTCGCCGAGCTGTGCCTCCCCTTCCACGATCACACCGTCGTGGGCAACACCTACTTCGCCGTCCCCGTCCCGGGCGCACCGATGCGGCTGCGGATCGACTTCAGCCGCACCATCCACGCGGACACCTACGGCGGCCTGCGCGTCGCGGTCATTCACCCGGACCGCGGCGAGATCGACGCGGTGGCACTCAGCTTCCTGGACCACGGAACGTTCCACCGCCGCGACGAAGCCACCAACACCCGTCCGAACACCAAGCAGTACGGCACCTTCGACACCTACCACCGCCCCGGCCGCCCGCCGTGGGACGGCGCAGTCACCACCGAGCTGCGTGACGCCATCGAGCAGTACACCGCCGTCTGGTTCCCCGGCGCCTGGACCGCGTCCGCGCCCAGCCGCGCGGCGGGTCGTACCGCGCTCAAGGCAGCTGCCCCGCCGATCACCCGCAACGGTGCCCACATCCGCTGACGTTCCCCCCCCATGATCAAGGAGTCCTCTTCCTCGTGCACGCACCTTTTGTCCGTTCCGCTGCCGTCGCCGTGGCGGTGACCGGCACCCTCACCTGGGCGCCGGCCGCGATCGCCCAGCCCTCCGAACCGACCCCCTCGGCCTCTGCCGCCCCCGCGGAGACGCGGGCCCTGGACGCGGGCAGTGTCGAGATCACCACTAAGGACACGGCCGGGGACGCGCTGCCGGGCGCCGCGTTTCTGCTGCTCGACTCCGCCGGTCAGGAAGCCGGACGCGGGAAGAACGACGCGCAGGGGAAGCTGACCTTCCCCGATCTCGCGCCGGGTGTTTACCGGTTGAAGGAGACGGCTTCCGGTAGCCCGCTCCACGAGGTCGTTGCCGACCAGGACGTCATCGTCACCCCGGGCGCGACCACCCGGCTGACGATCACCGACCCCTTCAAGGCGGCCAAGGTTCTCCTGCAGGCCAAGGACGACAAGACCGGCAAGCTCCTGCCCGGCGCGACCGTGAACATCGGCACTGGCGACTCGACACTGCTCACCCTGACCACGGGAGCCAAGGGCACGGCCTCCGGAGACCTGCCGGTGACGAGCCGGAAGACGCAGTTCTGGGTCAAGGAGATCAAGGCCCCCGCCGGCTACAACCTCTACAAGCCGACGAAGACGTTCACCGCGGGCCCCGGTGCCCCGGTCACTGTGACCGTCACCAACGCCAAGACCGCGACCGACCCGAAGCCCGACCCCTCGGACAAGCCGACGCACAAGCCCACCCACACCCCGTCCAACCCGGGTACGCCGAGCAGCGGTTCCGGCGAGACCACGCCCTCCGTGCCGGCCACCGGCACACCGGATGCCGACTCCTCCACCCCCGCTGCCGCGACCCCGGTCGGCGACTCCACGTCGAAGGCACCGGTGGGCTCCCTCGCTCACACCGGCGCTGATGCCACGCCGTGGCTGATCGGCGGCGCGGGGGTGCTGATCGTCGTCGGCGGAGGCGTCCTCGTCATGGCCCGCCGCCGTCGCGCGGACGAGTCCGCCGACGACTCCACCGAGAGCTGACCCTCACCCCCGCTTCTTCGCGACACAGAGCCCCCGGATTCCACAGCGTGGAAGCCGGGGGCTCTGCCGTCCGCGGACTCGCAGATGCCTCGTTCGGCTGCGCCACGCCGATGAGGATGAGCACGATCAGGGCCAGTACTTCGATTGTCGCAGCGGACCTCGTCAGCTGGATCGTGCGAGGTGGCCGTCGGGCCGTGGGGGCGGGTTCCGCTCTTGCCGCTGCAACGTGGCCGAACTTGCGGTATTGCAGAGCCTGCAGAGACGTTGCTATCCGTTACGCTCGTCGGTCTAGCCTTCACGGATCACGTCCAGGGGGATTCTTGATCAGCGACGCTCAGCTCATCCTGGGTTTTTCTCGGCACCTGACCGCTTACTCGGTGTCGGCTGTGCACGCTGAACTGGAGACTTTGCGTTTTGCCGGGCAGGTCTACGAGATGGCCTGGCGGCTGCGTAACGCCCAAGTTTCCTCGGTCGAACGAGTACGGGCTATCGGCATCGAAGCCAAGATCGGACCGTTGGATCTTGACCGGTTTGTGCTGCCTACGATGGAACAGTTGGGCTGGGTTCAATGCGACCGGGGACCCGACGGGGCGCTGGTCAGCGTGGCGGCCTTCGTTCCGCCGAATGCCGAGCTGTTGGGTGCGACGGATCGGCTGCTGGGCATGCTGCTTGCCACACCGACGCAGCGTGCCGCGCTGGAGATCATGCGGGCGACCTCAATCCAGCCGCTGGAGCGCCATGCGGCTCTGCAGGCTGGCTCTGCGCATGGGGATGAGTCTGCCGAGCGGGCGCTGGGCTGCTTGATCACCGTCAACCTCGTGCGCGAGGTGCAGAGTGAGGACGGCCGCGCGGTGGTCTTCAATCCGAACATCTGGGTCGGTGACGCCGAGGTGGTGACGGCCGCGCTGCGCACTGAGGACGCGCGTGTGCAGCGGGAGGTCGGTGCGCTGATTGAGGAGGTCATGGCCTCGCCCGGTATTCCGGAGGAGCACGTCAAGAGCACCGAACAGCGATGGATCGACTTCGCTGTCAGTGCCGGGTTGGTCGAGCGGTCCCAGGTCGTCGCCACCAGCGACAAGAAGCTCCTCTTCACACCACACCTGCATCGAGACCCGTTCGGTACCGACCCCCGCGACCCATCCGGCCACATCCGTCAGCTCGTCGGCAGCATGATCTATGCATCGACGTTCGCGTCCTGGAAGCTCACTAGCCCTGGCGCGTTCCTGCACGTCCTCATCCGCGACGGCGAAGCTGGCAGTCACGAGCGCATCGCGGAGGACTACGCGATGCTCGAAACTGCTGGAACCATCGAAGTCGTTGGCGACGGCCGCAATGCTCGGATGCGCCTGCTGCAGGCCGAGGTCGCGGAGCAAGCGCTCGCGATCCTCGACGCGCGCGGGAACACCGCTGGCGGCGAGAACACGACTTTTGCCGGGATCGGCGAGCAACGCTCGTACAACCACCTGGAACGCGAGCGCGCCCAGGTCGCCACGGCGGTCGTATTGGACGATGCCGACTCGCGGCGGTTCATGTCAGCACTGCGCGACACGACGGCCCGGAGGAACTTCTAGTGGCGGCCACCCAGACGAACCGCACTCGTCCCGAGGATCCAGGCGCGGACCTGGAGCGCCGGGTGGGACGCCTTGAGTTCGCTGAGGGCGCCCTAGCTCGCCTGCGGGTCCCGTTGCGGGTAGCCGCCGACCGGGGGCGCGAAATCCTGACCGACCTTGACGTGCTCGCGGTCGACATCGATGGCCGGCTGCGGACGAGCCTGTCGGTTTTGGAATGCAAGACCACCAAGGGACAGTCCGGTGAGCCGGATCGGCTGTTGTGGCTCTCCGGACTGCAGCGCCTGACTGGCACCCAACGAGCCGTCCTCGTTCGCCAAACCATCACCCGCCGGGGCCGGACCATCGCCCAGGCGCTGGATCTGCAGATCATGGACATGCAGACCCTCGCCTCCAGGGAGGAGGGCCACGCTTGGGTACCCGAACGATTCGCCCACATCCAAGGCGTGGGCTGTGAACAGGCGGAACGTCGCACTGACACCCAGCTCAAGGGACTCAAACACATTCCCGGTGGACTGGTGGCGTTTCTGCGTGCCGATAGCCTGCTGGCCGACTCGCCCGAATGTCTTAACGCGCTGGTCGCGCTGAGCTCCGCCACACGCCAGGGCGTCGTCCCGAATCCGACCTCACAGGTCCTGGCCAGCCACGCGCTGATCGCGCTGCTGCTGGCCGCAATCCGCGACGCCTCCCGCCTGGATGTCGTACCCGCCAGCGATCTGAAGGAACGGGTTGCCCGCGCAGTCACCCTCGGCGATCCCGACAACAGCCAGATCCTGGAAATCCTCAGCCAGGCAGACGAACTCGTCCAACACCAAGTCCGGCGTATCCACGACAGCTACACCAGGGTCGGCGCCACCCGGCAGGACATCGCCGTCGCCAGCCTCAAATCCATTGTCGCCGAACCACCCGGGTGGCTTGACCGCTACATCGGCCTGGTCACCAAGCTGCGAGCCAACCCCGCGATCGCGAGGGACCTCGTCCAGACCGCCGAACTGGCTTGCTTCGACGCACGCTGCGGCGACCTTGCATACACCGAGGCCGCCTTCGATCATCTGTTCACCCCTGAACACAGATACCTCTTGGTGACGGCCGTCAAGGTGCTGCGCGACATCGTCGGCGACCAGCTCGCCGACACAATAGGAGAATTCGACGACCTGGACTTCCGTCGGGCCGCGCCAGCCATCCCCGACCGGTCCGCCGTGCAAGTTGAGCACGCCGCCCCCAAGCTCGCGCACGAGGCGCCCCCCGCTGAGTAGCGTCGTACCGGCAAAGGTTGCTCAGACTGTCCCTGGCCTTGGCGCCGGTGCCCGGCCTGGCCGAAGCCGCAGCGTCATCGAGGACTTGCCAGGCCAAGGCCCTTCTGTGGACTGCTGAACGTGATGAGACGCGCTCGGGCGGGACCGCGTCTCGGGCCGATCTCACCCGGTCGCCCGGCACGCGGCGAAAATCGCCAGCTCAAGCGCTCACCCGCAACTGGAACACTCAGTCACATCTCCTTGGCCTGACACTCACATACGGACGCTGCCCGGGCCGGACTAGGCGCGTGCGGGGGGCAGGTCGTAGCGGCTGACGGCAGGTACGTTTCCGGTGTCGCCGCTTCGAGGAGACCCTCGTCGCCCTCCAGGTCGAGCTCCGGCTCCTGGGGACGGCGCAGCAGGTCGCTCCAGTCGCTCGCTGCTCCCCGCTCGTAGGCGTCGCGGAGGAGGGGGCGCAGCCGCGGGCGGGCTTCCTCCTGCTGTTCGCGGAAGATGCGTCGTTGGGTGAGCCGCTGTGTTTCCTGTGCTTCGTCGCTGAGCCCTTGGTCGAGGGCTGGCTGGTCCTCGGCGCGCAGCCCCGGGGTGCTCCGGGCGATGGCCATATCTTCTTCGTGGAGGCGTGCGCAGGCGGCGAACAGCTTTCTGGACATGCCGAGGTGGACCTCGGTTCCCGGGATGCGGCAGGAGAGGAAGTCGTCGAGCCCAAAGGAGCGGATCTGGGCGCGCAGGGTGTGCGACTCGATGTGGGGCGCCGATCCTCGGGCGTCCGCCCGCATGGCAAGGGTGAGGTCGTCGTTTTCCAAGGGGGTGGTCAGCCCGGAACGACGGTGGCGGGACGCGCGGTCGGCCGGGACGGGCACCGTGCGCAACTGAGATGCGGGAGCGGAGCGCAGCGCAAGGTAGGCGAGCATCTGGGCACGGGCCGCGCCGATGAGCGCGTCGTCGCTGTCCCCGAGGTGGTCTTCGAGGTTGCCGGGGCCGACCGCTGCGTCGTCAGCGCCGGATCCGGCCGGGGGAAGGGGCGGCTCGCCGGAGTGCAGGTCATGGTCGATCGTGAGGAAGAGGTCGTCTCCGGGCCGGACGGACGCCCCGACCAGGACGATGCGGTGCTTGTAGGAGCCAAGGACCTTGCTGCCGGCCTCCAGTTGCGCCCACCCTTTGCGGAGCGTGTCGACGCCGACACTGCCGCCCTTGGCCTCGATCAGCCAGTACATCTCTTCCGCCTCGTGCCGTCCCCACAGGTCGGGCAGCGTCCTCTTCGGGTCCTTGAACGTCTCGCTCAGATCGGGGATGGGGTCGCCGAGTTCGAGGTGGTGGGTCTGTCCGAGGCCCAGCAAGGAGCGGCACGCCCACTCGGTCATCGTCATGCCCAGCCGGTAGGCAGCGGCGTTCTTCGCAGTGCGCTCGGTGCCGTGCTCGTACACCGGATTCAGTGTCAGGCGCCGGCCCTTTGCGCCCGGTACGGGGTGCCGGGGCGTGACGGCGTGGGCGCCAAGGTAGGCGTACAGCGGGGAGACCCGGGCGACGAGTTCCCCGTGCGCGTACTGGGGCTGATTTTGCAGGTGCGGCGTGACGTCGCGGCCGACCTCGGTGGCGGCCTTGATGATCTCCCGCCAGGTGGTGGTCGGGGCGTACCAGCCGTCGGTTGCCGGGAATCCGTCGGACGCGCTCCACGCCTCGTGCTTCGCCGTGCGCCACTGCCTCTTGGGCTTGTTCGCGGGTCCGCTACGGAACAGGACCGGTACGTCGAAGCTGTCGGCGTAGGTGAGCGGCGGCTCGTCGGCGATGTGCGCGGGGATCATGAGGATCACTCTGGCACGGGCCTTGACCCTCCCGGATACCGGGCAGCAGGCCGCCGATCCCATTGGTTCCGGTCGTCATCTCGCAGTCACGGTCATGTCCAGTGGCGACCGGTGTTGTTGGCTTGCCACCCGCCTCCTCGCGTTGCACTGCTCACGGCCGGTCGGGCCAGAAAGTCGACACAGGGAGCCGGACGGAGGGCGGCCGTACCGACTGGATCGGGCCGAGAGCGGCCGCTGCAGCGCGAAGGGCTTCGTCGTAGGAGCCGGACCCAAGGACTTCAGCAGAACAGGCAGCACAGTCACCGGGGCGGCGGGTATGGCCGGTGCTGCGATCTCCGGAGCTTCGGACGTGGGCGAAGGCGTCGTCGGGAAAGTCGGCCCGCACGGCATGCCAGATCCCGACGCGTTCGTCGTGGGGCAGTCCGGCCGCTACCGCCGGCCGCATCGGTGGCAGCAGGCGTTCGTGGTCCTGGACGAGGAACACTCGGTCGGTGAAGTCGACGCTGTCCCCCTCGGGGCGCTCCTGCTCCAGCCACGTCCGAGCCTGCTCTCGGGTGCCCGGCCCCCACAGGTAATCCGTCGGGTACCGCGTGGTCTCGTAGCGGGTGTCGAACTCCGCCCAGTGAGCGTCGTCCCGGCGACTTCCCGGTACGAAGGGGATGGCCCGCACCACGACGTGCTGGTACTCGTCGTCTTCGTGTTCTTCTACGGGATCGGGGACGGTGAGCGCGTCGGCGGGCTCCATCCGTGCCCGCCCGGAACCGTTCCAGCTCAGCACGGCGATCTCCCGGCGCAGGGGTGCCGGGTACAGGCGTCCGCCGGGTGTGGCCTGCCCCCACAGCTGGTTGATCAGCTCCGCCAGATCCCGCACCGTTCGGGCCGCCTCGACGGGGGTGTCGACGTGGTGGCCGGAGGGGTGGGCAACGTAGTTGCGTAGCTTGGCCAGCGCGTCTTCGACTGCGCGGCTGCGCCGCCCGCGGAGCAGCCCCGCCGCACGCGCCCACAGGCGAAGCCCGTACAGCATCCCGTTGAACTCTATGGCGTGGGTGGCGACGACCAGCTTCGCGCGTCGGCCCTTCATCGCGTCGGCGCGCTTCTTGACGTCCTCGTACGACGTGACGGTGTGGGAGACGTCCGGGGACTGAGGGACGCGGAAGGTGATGGTGCCGGCGCACCATTCCATAAAGCGGTCGCGCAACGCCTGCTCGTAGATGAGGAGCGCCTGGTCCCCGACCATGGTGTACACGTCGTAGCACAGCACGCCATAGGCGAAGACGGTGCGCAGCCGCTCGAAGGAGCCGCGTGTTCCAGCCGCGACACCCGCCGCCAGGTCGCAGTCGGCGATCTGACGCTGCTGGAACTCCGCAGCGTCTTCCGGTTTCATTCGGCCGCCGAGCCCGTAGGGGTTGAACGCCAGCGACAGATCGTCCGCGGTGCGCAAGTCCTCAAGCGGCCGGATCTCCATGTACTTCTCCTCACGATGGGAAACGGGCCAGCATGCACCCAGAAGGCCCCGGTTGGCCACTCGTTTCCCTTCGGCTGGCTTCGTGAGTTCGATACGAAAGGGCTTTGCAACAGCAGTTCGCCGGGGGCAGACAGGAAAGACCGCGGAAAGACTGGCCAACGTGGGCGAAGGCATGTCAAGGTAAACGACCTTGCAAGAAACCCCAGGTCAGAGAGGTGATGCTCGTGACCGTGGCTCCCGTGAGCCCTGGTTTCTCAACGACCGTCGAAGCCCTGCGGCTGCGGAAATGGCAACTCGGTCCCGGACAGCCCACGCTGGTCATGGACCAGTTCTCCGCAGAGGACTTCCACCTGATCGTCGATGATCGCGCGGACGTACATGTCAGCAGCAAGGACGGCCGGTTCTACCTCGGCTGGTTCCCGCTCGGCCGCCCCGGTACCGATGGCGAGGGATGGACAATCGCCGTCACCGGCACGGCCAAGGTACGCGGCTACCGCCTGTCGTTCGACACCGAGACGCCCGCCGACATCGTCGCCGCTGCCGTGGCGCGCGTGCTGGAGACCTCACGTCGCATACGGCAGTCAGGCGCACACACGTAGCCCTCGCGCGGCGGGCTGCCGACTGCCGATCGCCCGCCCTCTTTCATCGCTCAACGTTCCCCACCCACAGGAGGCTGTTCGTGACGTCCTCGGAGATGACCGTCGCCGATCTCATCGACCTGCTGTCCGGCTGCGACCGGGATGCTCCGGTCCGCCAGGCCATGAACCCGTTCTTCCCGATGGCCCACCGCCTGGCGCAGGTGGTTCAGTCCGTGGACGAGACCGGCCGGACCGTCGTCTACCTCGCTGAGGGACGCGACACGGACGCACAACTCGGCCATCTGCCGCCCGAAGTCGCTATCGACCTGACCTGGCAGGGCCCCGTTCAGGCACCCCCGCGCCGCCCCCGCCGCCGTGCCGGCGGCAAGTAGACCCGTACCGAGCCCTTGGAGGCGCCCCTGTACCCCGACTTCCCCCTCGACCCGTCCACCTCGCGTGGCGGTCAGCCCGCGTTCTGGGTCGGTCCCCGGCATCTTGCCGGTGACGATGGGCGTTTCTATGACCGCGTTGCCGACACGCTCGCCGGCCTGGGCTGGACGAGCCTGACGATCGTCCGCGGCCGGCAGGAGCCGGACGAGGCACCGGAGGACCGCCAGGTCCTGCGCAGCACCGTCCTGCACATCAGCCCCGACACCCTGCGCTGGGCGCAGTGGAGCCTGGCGGACGAGCCGTTCCACCTGGGGGACCTGCCGATCGCCTGGCAGATCTCCGCCCGCACGGACACCAGCAGCCCGCTCGCGGCGTGGTCGTCCTATTTCACCACCGACGTCCCGAGCGAGGCGGTGGCCGACTACCTCGTCGCGCTCGAAGCACGCGATCAGCCCGCCGTGCCGTTCGCCTGCCCCGAGACGGTCCTCGACGCCGTCGCGGCACACGGCTGGCTCCGCGACATCGACCAGCCCCATGCGGGAGCGACGGACCCGACATTCACCTCGCACATCAGCCTCGGCGAGGTGCCGCCCCTCATCCAGGACGCCGATCCGCGCGCCCTGACCACCGAGGCCGACGACGCGGGATCGGCCGGATGGCAGGCGTGGGCCGAGCCTGCGCTCGGGGCCCCCTGCCTGTGGGCGGCCTCCTTCTCCGCCAGCGCCCCGCACGACCTCGTCGCCGTGTTCGCCGCCTCCCTCAGCTCGACCGCACCGGTCCTGCGGCGCGTGCTGCCCGAGGCCACCAGGGAGCGACTGCTGCGCGCGCCGGCATAGCGTTCGGCGGCACCCTGCGACCCGACGTGAGAAGCCCGGTCCTCCCCAAAGCGGGGGGCCGGGCTACTGGCGTTCCTCTCCAGGTCTAGGGTGGGCCATCAAGTCAGAGGGCAACGACTTGCGCGACGAGCACGAGGTGTCGGGTCGGCGCGGCTTCGTTGGCCACTTGCGGGCCCTCGGCTGGGGGAAGTGGGGTCTGCCCGGCGTAGCAGCGAGAATCCCTTGTGTGGTTTTGCCAGCACCTGAAATCCGGCAAGGTGGCCAAGCTTTGGCGTAGCAATCCGGCCCAACATGTGTTAATTGAGGCGCCGTTGAAGTAGGCAAGGTGGCCACGGTATGGCGTAGCGGTGCCACGTTCCCGTGCGACTGAATAGATACATGCCTCGAACCGAAGAGAAGCAGCGGCCTGCCCTTGAACTCCGATGCGGCGGAGTGCACATCATCGTTCAACGCATCTCGCCCTGGACGGTGGCGGTCATCGCCCTGGCCTTCGTCGCGACGGCGGGAAGCAGACTCGCAACGTCGTTCACGTCCCATCTCGCAGCCTGGGTCGCGTCCCACTAGGAGCGTGCCGGACGGCGCCCGGCCGTCCGCCGCACAGCACTGCTGCCCCCGACCGACGCAGTCCAGTTCGGGGGCAGCAGTGTGTCAGGGCCGGTCAGCTGGCTGGTGTGGCCTTGGCGAGGGCCTCGTCGAGGTGGCGGTCGACGAGGGCCGGGGAGCGTCGGTTCCGTATACGTTTCGCGTGTTGCCCAAGGTCGTGTTGCGCAGTTAGGGCTGACGTGATGCTGGATGAGTGGTCCCTGTTCTGGGTGGGCGGGCCGGTTGGTGAAGCCTCCGAGTGGCTCGATCGTGAAGGCGGGTGTGGCTTGGAGAGCCGGGAGCAGGCGTTGGGGTTTCGCGAAGGGCAGCCGATCCTCGTCGATCCGCACTTCCGTGTTGATCCCCGTCTGAGTGAGTTCTTCCGCCGCTCCCGGTTCGCTCGGCTGGAGGTCGGTTCGCAGGATTCCTACGTACGTGACTACCGGTTGCTGTTCACGCATTTGTGGCGCGAGGGCCGGTACTGGGACGAGGCGACCGTCGGTGATCTGGAGACGTGGGAGGAGTGGCGGCTTCGGGGCGTGGGGAACCCGGGGCGGGTGGGAGGGGCCAAGTTCCGGCGCGAACTGGCGGCCTTCCGCCTGTTGTACGAGTGGTCGGCGCGGCGGGGCTATGTGCGCGCGAGTCCGGTGCAGTTGCGGGAGGTCCGTTTGCCGGGCGGTCGTGTCGCCCAGGTCGCAGAGCTGACGCCGAAGAACGTCCGCAGCTCGAATGTGAAGTGGGTGACGCCGCGGGCGTTTCGGCTGTGGCGGGATGTGGGGCTGCGGGGGTACGGGGCGGATGGGCTGCCGGAGCGGGCATGGCGAGGTCGCAACGACGGGCGGGATGCGGCGTTCGCGGATCTGTTGTTCAGCAGCGGGCTGCGGCGCCGGGAGGCGGGGACGCTGCTGACCAGCGAACTGCCGGAGGTGTTGCTGCCCCGGTCGTACTACGCGGGCCGAGTGGCATCCGCGGTGGCCAAGACGTCTGGGCGGTTCTTCTACGTGAGCCGTCCGGCGTTGACGGCGGTGGGGGTGTACCGGGTGACGACCAGGGCGGAGGCGGTGCGTAAGGCGCAGGCGGCGGGGCGGTACGAGAGGCTGCCGGTGCGCTGGGTGGTGCGGTCGATGAACCGCGCGGGCCGACTTGCGTGGGTCGATGAGCGGGGACGGCGGTGCGAGGCACTGCTGGACGGGCTTACCGACCGGCAGAGGGTGCACTTGTACACCGAGGGGGAGCAGGGGCTGGAGCCGCTGGCTCTGTGGCTGACTGAGACGGGATTGCCGCTGCGTTACCGCGGCTGGAGTGGGATCTTCGAGCGGGCGAGTGCGCGCTGCGCCCGCCTGGGGCTACCGGTGTTCTGCACCCCGCATATATGCCGGCACTCGTTCGCCCTGCGGATGCTGGTCACCTTGAGCCGCGTGCTGGACCGCCGCTTGGGCCTGACACCCAAGGAGCGGCGCGAGTACGAGGAGTTGTACGGCAATGTGTGGCTGCTGGTGCGGGATTTGCTGGGGCACCGGTCCGAGGTGGTGACGCGGGAGATCTATCTGGAGCCGGTGCGGGGGCTGCAGCTGGACACGCTGCTGAGCGGCGAGGAGGAGGCGTCGGACAACGAGGAGCTGCTGGCGCGGCTGGCCGCGACGACCGGGCTGATTCTCGATCACGCACAGGAGGCCCGGGTATGACCGGGGTGGTGCGGGGCCGGGCAGCCGCGTTCCCGCCGTCCGGCTATGCGGTGCCCGAGCGGGTGGGCGCGGGCGGCCTGGTGGTTGTGGCGGTGTCGCAGGAGGGAGAGGAGCTGGGGGTATACGACTTCCGGGACAGCGCGGGGCCTGCGGTGCTGCGGGCAGAGCTGGTCGCAGCGTTCGCGGCGTCGGCTCCGCCGCGCGGCACGTGGACCAGCAGGGCCAGCTGCCAGACCGCCTTCAAGGCCCTGCGGCAGTTTCTGCGGTTCGTCGGCGAACAGTATCCGCAGGTCGAAGGGGCGTGTGACGTCAGCCCGATGGTGTGGCGGTCGTGGACGGCCGCGTCGCCGGGCCGGATGAATCTGCGCCCCCTGCTGCTGAAGACCGCATTGCCGCAGGCGACGGGGGAGTTGCTGCGCACCCGCACCCCCCGGCCGGCGCCGGTGTCGGGCGTCGTCTCCTACACGGTGGAGGAGTTCACGGCGGTGCGCCGGGCCGCGCTGGCCTCGGTGCGCCGGGCCCATGAGCGTATCGCCCAGGGGCGGGGGCTTCTGGAGCGGTGGCGCCAGGGGCAGTTGGAGCCGCAGAGTGAGGAGGGGCTGTGGGGCTGGGCTCTGGACCAGGTGGCCCGTACGGCTGATGCGCCGCGCATCCGCCCGCAGGGCGAGCAGGCGCCGATCCACGCGCGGCTTCGCCCTCTGGTGGCTGGCCAGTCGCGGGCCGGCTACCCGTTCTGGGTGCGGCTGTTTTTCACCTTTGAGGAGATGGGGGCCGCGGCAGTGGCGCTGGCCTGCGCGGACGGCTGGAACCTCACCCCGCTTGCCACGATGTACGTGCCCGATCTGTACCCCAACGGTGAGGCGGGCGGTGAGGAGCCGGTGGTGCAGCGGGTCGCCACGTACAAGGCCCGGCGCACGGAGCGGCTGCGGCATGCCACCAACAACCTAGTCGACGCGGGCGAGGGGTCGGCGGGCCGGGTGATGCGGCAGGTGGTGTTCTGTACCGAGCAGGCGCGCGCCACCCAGGCGGCCATGGGCACGCCCAACACCCGGCTGCTGATCGCCCGCCGCACGCGGCCCCGTAGGGGCGAGTACTTCGCCGCCGGCCCGGTCAGTGTGGATGCGGCCGTGCGCCGCTGGGCTCGCACGGTGGCCCCCTGCCCACCAGACGGGGTGCCGGTGGCGGTGTCGATCCAGCGACTGCACCGCACGGTCCAGACCCTGTTCGGCGGGCCCCGCCACAACACGCCCAAGGTCAGCGACGAGGTGTACCGGCTGCGCGACCCGCACGTGCGCGCCGGTGCACCGGCCGTGATCGCGCAGGGCCTGACGGAGGCACTCGACCATGCCCAGGCCAGGCTGGCCATGCGTCTGGTGCGCGGCACCGAGGAGGGCCTGCTGGTTCGCGAGACCGGTCTGGACCCGGGGACGGCCCGGCGGCTGGGGGCGGGCCGGCTGGATACCGCGGTCGGGGCCTGCACCGACTTCGCGCACAGCCCCTTCACTCCCAACGGGCCCTGCACGGTGTCCTTCCTGCTGTGCTTCGCCTGCCCGAACGCGCTGAGCACCGAGCGGCACCTACCCCGCATCCTCTACCTCCACCAGGCCATCGAGCAGCTACGCGCCACGGTCAGCCCGGCCGTGTGGCACGCCGACTGGGCCGCACACCTTGCCCGGATCAGCGACCTGCTCCGCCGCCACACCCGCACCGAGGAGCATGCCGCGCTGCGCCAGCAGCTCACCGATGACGACCGCCGGCTGATCGACCGCATGCTGGATCGGAGGCTCGACGGATGAGCACGCCGCACGCGGTCGCGGCGCCGGGTGAGCCGGAGCGACTCCTGGTCCTGGTGGATCCGGCGACCGATGCACCGGTGTTCCCGGTGGAGCGAGCCCGGCCCGGCTTCCCGGCGCCGCAGATCCCACTGTTCTCCGCGATGCGCTGGCAGCTAGCGGGCCTGCACCACCGCGAAACGAACACCGCGCAGGCCATCGGCTGGGAGGACTTCCCGCCGCGGCTGCTGGGCACGTTCAAGCGGGCCGCGTGGGCCCTGCTCAACCTGCCCACCCCGCCCGTGCTCCTGACACGGCCGCACTCCACGTTCCGCCCGCGCATCAGCGCCAGCACGGTGGCCACCACCCTGGTGGGCTGGCGCCGCTTCGCCTACTGGCTCGCCGACCAGGGCATCACCGGCCTGGACGCGGTGGACAGCGCCCTGTTGCGCGCCTACGCCGACCAGCTGCCCCGGCGGCGGCACCGCACTACCCGCTCCGAATACCTGCTCTCACTCACCAGGCTGTGGGCGTTCGCCCCGCACCTGCTGCCCGGCGACCGCCTGTCCATGCCGCCCTGGGACGAGGACGGCCTCGATGCCTTCCTGGCCGGCACGCCCAGGACCGCCACGGGCGAGAACACGACTGTCCCCATCCACCCGTCGGTGATGTCCCCGCTGATCGTGTGGGCGATCCGCTGCGTCACCGACTTCGCCCCCGACATCCTGGCCGCCCAGCACGCACATGACCGCATCCAGGACGCCATCGCCCCTGCCTCCCCGCCCGGCGGCCGCGCGGCGGTCCGCGCCTATCTCCGCCGGCTGCAGCAGAGCGGCGGCCTGCTGCCTGTCCTGCGCCACAGCATCACGGAGATGGCCCGCACCAGCATGAACAACCGCACCGGGCAGAGCAGGCCGGAACGGCCCCTGGTCAACGCCCGCTACATCGCTGGCAAGTTGGGTGTCTCGGTGCAACAGGTCTCCCAGGTCGTCCACGAACAGGCCCCCACCTGTGGCCTGCCGGCCGGGGACGCCGGTACCCCGCTGGCCACACCCATCACGGGCCGCATCAACGCCCGGCCCTGGCACGGGTCCATCGACTTCGACGAGGCCCGCCCGCTCGGGATCCACCTGGCCACGGCCGCCCTCATCGTGATCGCCTACCTGTCGGGGATGCGCCCCGAGGAGGTCCTCCACCTTCAGCGCGGCTGCCGTCGCATCCGGCAGGATCCGCAGTCCCCGGTGGAGCGCTGCCAGCTGACGGGGCGCCACTTCAAGGGCGTGCGGGACGCGGCGGGCAGCCTCAAGCCCGAGGGCGAGGTACGTGGCGAGCCCTGGACGGTGGTGCCTGTGGTGCATCAGGCCGTCGCCGTCCTGGAAGACCTCGTCGAAGGCGACCTGCTCTTCCCGCGCGCTTTCACCCACAAACGCGACCACCGGCACGCGCGCGAGCACCTGGGAGCCGCGATGCCGACGGGCACGGCCGCCTACCGCATCGAGCAGTTCATCATCTGGGCCAACCGGCTGGCCGCCCGGCACGGCCGGGCCCACGAGATGATTCCCGCCGACCCTACGGGCCGCCTCACCCTCCGGCGCTTTCGCCGCACGGTGGCCTGGTTCATCAACCGGCAGCCGGGCGGCCGGATCGCGCTGGGCCTGCAGTACGGACATCTGGAACTGGCCGTCTCGGACGGCTACAGCGGCCGCGCCAGCACGGACATGCTGGAACTCCTTGACCTCGAACGGGCCCAGGCGATCGCCGACACCCTCGCCGAGGCTGCCGAACAGCTGCACGACGGGGCGGGAGTGAGCGGCCCCGCAGCCGCCCGTCTTGTGGCCGCGATCCGCGAGTTCGACCACACCTACGGTGGCGGCCACCTCACCAGACGCCAGGCCGCCGCCCTGCTCACCAACCCGCGGCTGCAGGTTTTCACCAACCCGCACACCATGCTGATCTGCAACCGCGACCCGCACCGTGCGCTCTGCGACCCGCACCGCGACCGCCCCGGACACCGCCCGCCCCCGACCCCCAGCCATGACCGCTGCCAGCAGTCCTGCGCCAACATCGCCCGCACCGACGCCACGGTCGCATCCCTGAGGGACGAGGTCGCCGCGCTGAGCGCCGAGATCAATGACGGCCTCAACCCGCAGCCGATCGAACACCGGCTGCGGCAACGCCGCGACGCCCAGCAGGCCGTCATCGACCAGCACACCGCCACCCGCACCACTCCCGGAGCACGGCCATGACCATCCCGCCCCAGCCGGTTGGCGACGAAGCGATGCGGCTCGCCCTCACGATCAGCACCGCAATGGCCACGGCGGCCCAGGACACCGCCAAGCAGGCCGACGCCCAGGAGGTCACCGCGATCACCCAAGCCATCGTCCGCCTGCTCGCCGGTGTCCCGCTGCGCTGCGACGGCCAGTTGACCATCAAGTCCCTGGCCGAGGAAGCCGGCCTCAAGCGCAACAAGCTGACCCACAAGCACACGGGGCTCAAGGACCTCTTCTACGCGCTCGTACGCGCCCGGCACACGGGCCCGCAGCCCGCCGGGCATCTGGAGCGGGAGAACGCCTTGCTCCGAGAGACGGTCAAAGACCTGCAGGCCGACCGTCGCCACCTGCGCGGCCTGGTGCAGCAGTTCGCGCGCGTCGTCCACGTGCTGGAGGTCGAGAACGCCCAGCTGCGTGAGGGGTCGCACCAGGGCGGCGCGGTGCGGCCGCTGTCCTCGGGCTCCGCCCTCAAAGTCTGCCGACCGGCTGGGGGCAGGATCCAAGACAGGCCGAGCACAGTGCCGCCGGACGGCTGACGTCCCTGTGGCAGGGGCTCGTCTGACCCTGGGGGATGAGTTACAGCGCTAGCGCCGTGGGGGGGAATCCGATGGGGCGCAACCCGCAGTGTTCGTCGTCCGAGCTTCCGCTTCTCCGCACCTCAAAGGGTGATCCGTGCGCATAGCGGTGGCATGCCGCTGTCATCCCTGCTGCGCTGGACATAGCCCTCACAAGAGGCACAGCGGTTCAGAAAAGGGGTCTTCTTTGTACATGGGGAAACGGCTCGCCAGGATGACCGTCGTCGCAGGCTCGGCGTTCGTGCTGGTGGCGGGAGTGTCAACCAGTGCCCAGGCGGCGTCGGGCACGTTCTTCTACAACCGGGCCGACACGGGCTTCCGGGTCCCGATCACCGATCCGCCAGACGACACGTGTGTCCCGCTGGACGGCGGCGCGGGTATCGCCGACAACGTCACCGACACCCAGGCCGTACTCTTCCGCGACGCGGAGTGCATGGTCCCGCAGGACTCGCTAGCGTCCGGCGAGAGCGGCGCCTATGGCGGAGCCACGGTTCCGCATGCGGTGATCTTCACCGGTTAGCGCACACGGCAGACCATCTTGGGGCGCTCTCGCCCCCCAAGGTTCCGCTTCCCCGCGCAGGTCGCCGGATCAGAAGCCGATGTCTTTCCGGCTGTAATCGTTGATTTCCGCTGTTCAGGCACGGCTCCGGTGTCGTTGCGGGAGGGTTCGGAAGATCAGTTCGGTCTCGACGATGCGGAGTTGAGCGGTGACATCGGTGATGGGGTTGGTGGAGGAGCGGGAGCGGGCTGCCCGGGCACGCGAAGCAGAGCGGGTTCTTGCTGAACTCGGCGAGACGGGCGCGGTGTTGGAGCGCCCGGTGATCGCTCGGGAGGAGCTCGCCGAGGCCCTGGCCACCCCGGCCGAGGAGACAGATGCTCCCGTTCCTGTCCCGCAAGGTGCCGGCGGGAGTGGAGAAGGGCCCGGTCGCGGGGACGATCGTGCCACGGTGGCACCAGGGAGCGACCGTGGAGGCCCTCGCGGCGGACTGCCGGCGGATCGTGGAGCTGGTGGAGTCCGGTGAGGGCGTGTCGGCGAAACAGATCACGGCCCGGCTGGGGCTGGAGTTGGGGCCGGCAAGTGCGGTCCAAGGCGATGCGTCTGACCGAGCGGGAATGGCTGACGGCGTCGCCGACGGGGCGGTCCACGCCGCGGCAGCCCACCGCGACCGCTCCTGCTCCTGCGGCCGGGGAGCCGGGCGGGCCAGGCGGCGGCTCGTGAGCATGGCCTGCGAGAAGTAGATGAGCGCCTCGCTGGAGGCGGGCAGCGTCTCGAAGTCCCGCACCAGGCGTCTCGAGCGCATCAGCCATCCCAATGTGCGCTCGACCACCCACCTCGGCAACACCACGAACCCCGCTATGTCGTCGATGCGGCGGCCCTACACCACGAACCGGCCGGCCTGAAAGCGCGGGTCAGCCCTTCAACGTCGGCATGTGGCCCTACCGGGTCCTCGGGCGTGTGGGCAAGGTTGGGTGCCGGGTGGGGCAGCGCGTTCAGCAGCTCTGTGTCATGGCCATGGCTATAACGGCCTTACGGACACTAACGAGTGACAGATCGTTCCCTACACCCCCTGGTCGGCGTTCACTCAGTGACGCACAGGTAACCGGCAGGGCAAGGGGGAGGTCCGGGCGTGGGTGCGCTATGGCGGAAGTCGTGCTGCGGGAGCTGGAGGCGTCGGTTGAGCGGCTCCCGGAGTGGCTTCTTGCGGCTGCGCGTGACTGACTGCCGCACCAGTTCGTGGCGTGGAGCGCGCCGCTGGGTTTCGACGGGCCGCTGAAGGGTTTGCCTCGGAATCGGCGCAGTGGACGCTGTCACAGCCCGTGCGGGACGCGCTGGTCATCAGTCTGCTCACCGAGGACAAACTGCCCAACGTCCCACGCGCGTGGCCTTTAGGAACGTATGAACGCGGGCAGCGCCGCAGGGCCTGTCGCAGCGAGGAAACAGGAGACCCAAGCATGAGGCAGGCGGCGGAAGACGCAGCGGAGTCGGCCCTTCCGAAGGAGTTGGTGGCCCTGCTCACCGGCCACCTCAACGTGGAGGCGGACGTCGATGAGCTCTGCGACAGGACGACGTTCGAGAGTCTCGGCCTGGACTCGCTGTCGCTGATGGAATTGGTGGTGGCGGCGGAGGAGGAGTACGGGATCGTCTTGCCCGAAAGCGCCCTGGACCTGCGCCCGTCTTCGACCCTGGGCCAGGCGGCTCAGGCGTTCGAGCATGCGCGCTGAGATCGCGGTCACCGGGCTGGGGCTGGTGACTCCGGCCGGGCATACGGTGGAGGCGAACTGGGCGGCCCTGTGCCGGGGGCGCTCGCTGGCCGCGACGGATCCCGGCCTCGCGGGACTGCCCGTCGACTTCTCCTGCCAAGTGACGGACTTCGACGCCGAGACGGAACTCGGCCGGGCGTCGGCGCGGCGCGGGGACCGCTTCATCCAGTTCGCCCTCGTCGCCGCCCGGCGGGCTGTCGCGGACGCTGGCCTCGATCGTCGTACCTGGGAAGCGGAGCGGGTCGGTGTCGTGCTGGGCGTGGGATCGAACAGTTTGAGTACCTACGTTGCGGAGTTCGGCCACCTTGGCGCCGGGCGGCCGGAGCGGGTCTCGCCGCTCGCGCTCCCGCGCAGCGTGCCGAGCATGGCCGCGGGCGAGGTCGCCATCGACCTGGGGGTGCGCGGCCCCAACTTCACCACCGCCAGCGCCTGCGCATCGGGCGCCACCGCGATCGGAGTGGCCCGCGACCTGCTGCGGTCCGGTACCTGCGACATCGTGCTGGCGGGCGGCAGTGAGTCGGCTCGCTCGCGCATGACGGCCACGTGCTTCGCGCGGATGCGGGCGCTGTCCCGGCGCAGGACGGAACCGGCCCTGGCCAGCCGGCCGTTCGATGCGCAACGTGACGGCTTCGTCCTGGGCGAAGGCGCCGGCATCCTCGTCCTCGAACGTGCCTGCGCGGCTCGGGCCCGCCGGGCTCCCGTCCTGGCGCTGCTGCGGGGTTATGGTGCCGGCGCCGACGCGCACCATCCCATCGCCCCGCACCCGCAGGGCGACGGCGCGGTTCGCGCCATCCACACCGCTCTCGCCGACGCCGGGTGTGGGCCGGGAAACGTCGGCCACGTCAACGCGCACGGCACCTCCACCCCGCTGAACGACGCGGCCGAGGCACAAGCCCTCGTCCGCGTCTTCGGTGACGAGGTGCCGCCGGTCACCGCGTCCAAGGGCGTGATCGGGCACGCGCTGGGGGCGGCCGGGGCGATCCAGGCGGCGTACACGGTTCTCGCGCTCCGCCATGGGGCCGTCCCGCCGGTGGCGAACTTCGAGAGCCAGAACGGGGATTACAAGCTGGACATTGTCGCCGGACGCCCCCGCCCCACGCGCGGCGGCGCGGGGATCAGTTGCTCCTTCGGCTTCGGCGGCCAGAACGCCGTTCTGGTGTTCACGGCTTCCTAGAGGGAGCCAGACGAAGCGTCCGCATCGGATGCAAGTAAGGAGGCACCCGGATGGATGCGATGCGGCGCCGGGCCTGGCTGGTGGTGGTGAGCGCCTTGCTTGCGGCGGTGTGCGCGGGGGTGCTGGCCCCGGCTGCGTTCTCGGCGCTGAGCACGGGCGGCGCGGTGGCGACGGCCACGGAGGCGACGCGCGCCAGAGGGCAGGCGGAGCGGCTCGGCGTGCCCTCGCCCGATCTGCTCCTGGCCGTTTCACAGCGCACCGGGGTTTCACGACGCACCGGTGGTGAGCGCGAGGCCGCCGTCAGGGACGGCACCACGGCGATGGTGAGGACGCTGGCCGGGCAGCGCGACGTCAGGACCGTGTGGTCGGCACAGACCACCGGTGACACGTGGCTGCGCTCCAAGGACGGACACACCCTGCTGGTCGCCGTACGGCTGAGGGGGACGGACAAGGAACGTAAGCAGGTGGCGCCCGGTGTGGTGGCGGCGGCCCGCTCGGCCGTCCCTGGGATGCGAGTGGAGCCCAGCGGCGAGGTGTGGGCCAACCGGGAGATCGACGAGACCATCGAACGCGATCTGAGCCGGGCCGAACTGCTGGCTGCGCCGCTCCTCTTTGTTCTCTTGGTCTTCGCCTACGGATCGATGGTGTCCGCGCTGCTGCCCTTGTTCGTGGCCGCGTTGGCCATCGGCTGCACCATCCCGGTCCTGGGCCTGCTGGCGCAGGTGGCCGACGTGTCACGGGTCGCGGTGAACGCCGCCTCGGCGATCGGTTTCGGCCTGGCCGTCGACTACAGCATCTTCCTGCTGGCCCGCGTACGTGAGGAGACCTCGCGAGGCGCGGACCTTCACACGGCGCTGGCGGCGGCCCGCCGCTCCAGCGGCCGTTCGGTCGCATTCTCCGCCGCCGCCGTCACCGTATGCCTCGCCACCGCCTTGGTGGTGCCGGTGCCGATGCTGCGCGCACTGTCCATGGCGGGCATGATCGTCACCGTGCTGGCGGCGCTGGTCGCCTTGACCGTGCTGCCCGCCTGTCTGCGGCTGCTCGGCCCCCGGGCCCAGGCATGGGACCCTCTGGCGCGGTGGCGGCGTGCCCGTACCGGGGACGGGAGCCGCTTCTGGCATCGCACGGCGTCCGCGGTCACCGTCCGGCCCCTCCTGGCGGGCGGCCTTGCGGTGCTGCTGCTGGCCCTGCTGGCCGTGCCCTTCACTCACGCACGGCTCGGCATTGTGGACGAACGCACGCTGCCTTCATCGGCTCCGGCTGCCGCCGCGGCCGAGCGTGTGCGCGCCGAGTTCACCGCGCCGCCGGAGCGGCTCCTCACCGTGGTCGTCACCGGACCGCGGGCTACAGGCGGTGCACCGGCGTACGCCGACCGACTCGCCCGTGTCCAGGGCGTCACTGGTGTCCGCGTGGTGCGTGTGGCTCCGTCCGGTGGGGCGGTCGTGCTGCTGGCGGCCACGTCCGCCGCCCCCGACACGCCGGAGTCTCGCACCGCGGTGCGCAAGGTACGACAGACCCCTGCCCCGGGAAGCGTGGCGGTGGGCGGGCGGGCCGCGGAGGTCCTCGACACGGCGGATGCCGTCCTCGGCGCCCTTCCGTGGTGCCTGGTTCTCCTGGCCGCGGGGCTCCTGGGCCTCCTGAGCGCCTTCACCCGCAGCCTGATTGCCCCCCTGAAAGCTCTGATCGTGGCCGCCGCCAGCCTCGGGGCGAGCCTCGGCGCGCTCGTCATCCTTTTCCAGGACGGTCACGGCAGCGCAGTGCTCGGCCACTTCACCGTGACGGGAACGCTGGACGCCTCGATGCTGCTGTTCGTCCTGTTCGTCACGCTCGCACTCTCGGTGGACTACGAGGTCTTCCTGCTCGGCCGTATCCGGGAGGAGTACGTTCGCTGCGGCGACAACCGCACGTCGATCATCGAGGGCGTCGCTCGCACCGGCCGGCTGATGACGTCCGCCGCGGCAGCCGTGGCGATTTCGACCGCGGCCATGGCCACCTCCCACGTCGCCCTGCTCAAGTTCATCGGCATCGGCATCGCGCTCGGCGCGCTCGTGGATGCCGTCCTGGTGCGGGGAGTTCTGGTACCCGCCGTCATGGCGGCCCTTGGCCCGGCCAACTGGTGGGCTCCGGCCCGTACCCGGTCCCCGTTGTTAATCACGACACCCATGAAGAAAGGCGGAAGATGACGTCGATGCGTCAGGCGACACATGACCGCACCCGGCAGTCGGCGGTCGCCGCACCCCAGGTGGTGGCGATCCAGACGGCCTTCCCGCCGTACCAATACCGGCAGGAAGAGATCCTGGCCGCTCTGGCCCGCACGACGCTGCGGGAGTCCGAGACGGGCGCTCTGGTCCTCCGCAAGATCAAGACCAGTTCGGGTGTGGAGACCCGCTCGCTGTCCCTGCCGTTGGAGAAACTCGTCGATCTCGCCCGCCGGGAGGACTTCACCGAGCAGAACCGCGTGTGGCTCGACACCGCCCTGGACCTGGGGGAACGGGCGCTGATCGGCGCGCTGCGCACCGCAGGCGTCCAGCCGGAGGAGGTCGACGCGGTGATCAGCACCACCGTCACCGGGCTGGCCGTGCCGTCGCTGGAGGCCCGGCTCGCCCACCGGGTCGGGTTCCGGCCGGACGTCAAACGTATCCCGCTGTTCGGCAGCGGCTGCGCCGGAGGCGCCGCAGGTCTGGCCCGGCTACACGACTACCTATTGGCCCACCCCGGCCAGGTGGCCGTCCTGCTCGCCGTGGAACTGTGCACACTGGCATACCAGCTCAAGGACGGCTCCGTGGCGAACATCGTCGCCGGCAGCCTCTTCGGGGACGGCGCGGCCGCCGTCGTGGCCGTTGGAGCCCACCGGGACGGCGGCCACGCCGGGCCTGAACTCGTGGACACCCACAGCCTGCTGCTCCCCGGCACCGAGGACGTCCTTGGCTGGGACATCGGCTCCCACGGCTTCCGGATCCTGCTGTCGCCCGAGGTCCCGACGCTCACGGAGAAGCACTTGCCCACGGCCGTCCAAAGCCTCCTCGCGCGGCACGCACTGACGCCGCACCAGATCGCGAGCTGGATCATCCACGGCGGCGGACCGAAGGTCTTCACCGCGGTGCAGCAGGCCCTGGACCTGCAACCTGGCGCCCTGGACCTCACCCGGCGCTCCGTGGCCGAGCGGGGCAACCTCTCGTCCGTCTCCGTACTGGACATCCTGCACGCCGCCATGAAAACACCACCCCCCGCGAACGCACCCGGCCTGGTCGCCGCCATGGGGCCCGGGTTCGCCATCGAACTGGTCCTCCTCCGCTGGTAGCGCCTGCCCGCCGCCACCGAAATGTGCCGCCCGCAATGACAAGAAAGGTGTCAAGGACCGTGCCCGCCATCCCCGCAGACGTACGCATCCTGATCGACCTCGAACCGGTGGTCACCGATGCCCTCGACACGCACTTCCGGACTACCGTCGACTGGTACCCGCACCAGTACGTCCCGTGGAGCCAGGGCCGTGACTACGACGGTCTCCTCGAGGGGGAGCCATGGGACCCCTCCCAGCAGAAACTGAACGCGGCCGCTCGGGACGGCCTCCTCTACAGTCTGCTCTCCGAAGAAAACCTGCCTAGTTACCACCGGGTGATCGGGGAAATGCTGTCACTCGACGGCCCTTGGGGCGTCTGGGTCAATCGATGGACCGTAGAGGAGGCCAGGCACGGCACCGCCATTCGCGACTACCTCCTGGTCACCCGCAGCGCCGACCCGGTGCTTTTGGAAGACGCCCGCACCGCGCAGATGCAGCACGGCTACGAGATCGACTACCGCGGCGACCTCATCGCCTCTCTGGTCTACGTCACCATCCAGGAACTCGGCACCCGCGTCAGCTACCAGGGAATCCGCCGACTGTGTGACGAACCGGTGTGTGGCGCCCTGATGCAGCGCATCGCCCAGGACGAGAACCGGCACATGCTCTTCTACCGGACCATCCTCCAGGCGTGTATGCGTATGCACCCCGACCGAACGCTTCAGGCCGTGGCCAAAGTCCTCACGACATTCCGTCCCCCCGCCCACGCCGCACCCGGCTTCGGGCGGCTGATCAGCTCCATGGCCAGGTCGGGCATCCTCACAGCGGAGAACTACTACAAGGACGTCGCCCTTCCCTTCGTCCGCATGCTCGGCGCCCTCGACACCACCGGACTCACACCGCTCGGACAGCACGCCCAGGAGGAGATCGCCGCCCACATGGAGGAAGCATCGGACCGGGCCGGCAGATACCTCGCCTTGGCCGAACGCCTCAAACGACTCGCGACCGCGTAAGACGCGGATTCCGCCGTCCGGGAGTGAGGAGGACGATCCGACATGTCCCTGGTCTGGGTAACGATCCCCGTAAGTCTGTTAGTTCTCATGACCGCCGTGACCGTCGTGCGCCTGGTGGAACTGACAACCGCCCGCCGCAACGCGCGATGGGCCATCGATCAAGGTGGCATCGAGTACGGGCAACGCCACCACCCCGTCATGATCACCCTTCATGTCTGCCTGCTCGTGGGGACCGTTGCAGAGGTCGCCCTCACCCACCGCGCCTTCGTCCCTCTGATCGGCTGGCCGGCACTGGCCGTCCTCATCCTCGTGCAGGCAGGCCGCGCCTGGTGCATGAGCGCGCTCGGCCCCCGCTGGAACACCCGCGTCATCGTCGTGCCCGGGCTACCGCCGGTCACCACGGGGCCCTACCGCTGGATGCGGCACCCCAACTACCTCATCGTCCTGTTCGAAGGCATCGCCCTGCCCCTCGTCCACACCGCATGGATTACCGCCATGCTCTTCACCATCGCCAACATGCCTTGGCTCGTCGTCCGCGTCCGCACGGAGAACGCGGTGCTATGGCCTGCGGTGGGACCAGCGCCGCGGCGTAGTTCGCGGAGCTGTGCGCCGACCTCGTCGACGGACCCCTGCTGTTCGCGCTGCGCGTCTCCTACCCGCACATCGTCGTGAGCCTCGACCGGCGAGGCCCCCGCGCGTGGACCTGCGGGACTCGGTCGGCCGCTGCGCGCAGGCCGAACGGACGGGGCGCAAGTCGGGGCCATCCTTCGGGCGGAAGAAGCCGGAACGGGGAGATGGGAGGGGCCGCTGCGGATCGAGGTCAGTGGGCCCCGGTGCCTGTCGACTTCATCAGCCCGTCCGACAGGCACCGAAGGCCGGCATATGGCTTCCACTTCAAGAGACTGGTGGACGGCCAGGCCGGGCGAAGTACACATCGCGTGCCCTGCGGGACTTCTTCGCCCCGACGGCGCTCGCGAACGGCGTTCCCATACGCGAGGTCTCCCGCCGGCTCGGCCACCGGTCCATCAAGGTCACCGTCGACATGTGTGGAACCGCACCTGATACTCCGGCACATGGGCCTGACTTCTTGCGGAACCGAAAGAAGTCGGCTGCCCATGTGTGCCTTACGTACCCAACGCGCCTGACGACCCCTCGGAGATCTGTAAGGCACGGGCTTCCCAGGCAGCTTGACAGACTTGCCTGACACTCAATTCGTACCCGAGATAACTGAGCCTTTGCACCGACAGGCCGCAGGGCAAGCCGATCAGTACAACAACACGCGCGAACTTGACGCGGAACCGGAGACGATCAGCAGCAGGCTGCCGTCACGGATCGCGGTCTGCTTGACCACGGTGCTCCGGCCTCCGGTGGAGAACGTCAGGAGCTGGCTCCACTGCTCGTCACCGAGCCCGCGGGGCGCGGGCAGCTTCTGCGAGGCCATGTCGATGGAGGTTCCGCCGGCGACGACCTGATAGGTCGGGCAGCCGGTCATGGCATCGAAGATCCGGCCGATGCCGTTGGACAGCTTGGTCGCGCTGTCGCTGTACAGCTCCTCGGAGACCTCTGAACCGACGCGAATCGCATCTGATGCGAACTGGATGCATATTGTGCCGCGTTGGCCGGGTGGGCATGGAGAAGTCGCTGATCAGCGGACAGGGCCCCTGTCGCATGTCCGCTGAGACGGTAGCCGAAGGGTGGGGCCGTGTCGTTGTGCTTCACTCGATCGGATGACTGGCCTGCCGTTCCTGTCCGGCCCTCGCATCTGATGCGAGATTCTCGCACTCGATGCGACCTACGGAGCGTGACGAAATGGTGGGCAAGGACGGGTTGGTGCCAGGGGCCGTGCGGCTGTATCTGGCCGACGAGTTACCGCTGTTGCGGCCGGAGGAGCAGGTCTTCGAAGCAATGCTCGATGGCTGGCGGAACCAGCAGTTGGCACGGAACCTCGCGGTATCGACCATCAACGGCCGGGAGCGGAAGGTGCGGGCGTTCGCCGCGCACGCGGATGCCTTTCCGTGGAGTTGGTCCTCGGCGCTGGCGGACGACTGGTTCGGTGATCTTCGGGCGGTCGGCGGCTGTGTCCGCTCGACCCTGCGCGGCTACCAGGTAGCAGTGCGGCTGTTCTGCGACTACGTCACCGATCCGGTCTACGGCTGGGCGGCCGAGTGCGAGCGCCGCTTCGGTACCCATCCGATCCAGGTGTGTCACGAGTGGAACACCGCTGTGCACATGCAGGAGTGTGAGGCCGAGGCCCCTAAACGGGCTTTTACCCGGGACGAGTTGCAGGCGTTCTTCGATCACGCCGACGACGAGGTGGGCCGGGTCCGCAGCCGTGGCCGGAAGGGCTGGCTTCCCGCGTTCCGCGACGCGATGCTGTTCAAGGCTGCGTACGCCTACGGGCTGCGGCGCAACGAGACCCGGATGTTGGACACGGCCGACTTCGGACGCAACCCCGAAGGGGCGGAGTTCGGCGAGTATGGCGTCTGCTACGTCCGGCACGGCAAGGCGAAGAAGGGCTCGCCCCCGAAGCGCCGCAGCGTGCTAACCGTGTGGGAGTGGTCGGCCGAGGTCCTCGAGCAGTGGGTCAGCGAGGTGAGGCCCGCGATGCGGCACGCGGACGGGCCCGCGCTATGGCCGTCCGAACGCGGCCAGCGGGTCGGACTGCAACGGCTGGACTCCCGCTTCGCCGCCTACCGCGACGACCTCGGCCTGGATCCGGTCCTGGATTTCCACTCGCTGCGAAGGTCCTATGTCACCCACTTGATCGAGGACGGCTGGGATGCACTGTTCGTGCAGCAGCAGGCCGGCCACGATCACGCGTCCACCACGTCCATCTATACCTGCGTGTCTTCCGACTTCCGTACTCGCACGCTGCGTCGCGCCCTGGACGCCACGATCGAAGCCGCGCTCACGCCTGCGAGAGGAGCCTGATGAAGCGCGTCAGCTATCAGTGGCGGCTGCGCGAGCGGATGGCTGCCGCCGGGATGTTCACCACCAGCGAGCTTGCCCCGCTGCTCGCCGAGCGCGGCATCAATCTCTCCCTCTCGCAGGTTCACCGCCTGGTCACCGGCACTCCCGAGCGGCTGTCGCTGCCGGTGCTGGCCGCGCTCTGCGACACCTTCGACTGCACCCCGGCCGATCTGATCGCCACCAGGGCACAGAACGCTGCCGTCCGCAGGGTCGCCACCGGCGACGCGGTCGTCGATCTGTCGGCCGTCCGCCCCAAACGCGCCCGCATCCGGCCCGAAGGATGAGCCGCACACGCGTCCGCGCCGAGGACCTGTTCTGCGCGCGATGCCGACGGGCGGTGCAGCTGAAGGCAAACCACTGGCCAGAGGGCTACCTCTGTGGACGCTGCTTCGGCCAGGCCCTGGAAACCTACGGGACCTGCGCCGGCTGTGGTGTCGATCGGCTAACCCCGGGGATCGCTGCCGACGGCGGCAAGCTCTGCACCGACTGCGCTGGTGGCCTCGGTGACTTCACCTGCGAACGGTGCGGCCAGGAAGCGCGACGCTACCGCCGCGGAGTTTGCGGTCGATGCGTCCTGGCCGAGCGCCTCCACGAACTACTCGACGATGGCTCCGGCAGCATCCGGCCCGAACTTTTTCCGCTGTTCGACATGTTCCGACAGATGAGACGCCCCTGGGGCGGGATCACCTGGGCCAAACTGCCGCATGTTCAGCGAAATCTGCAGGCCCTGGCCCGCGGCCAAGTCCCGCTCACCCACGCGGGACTGAGCCAGCTCACGCCCTGGCGATCGGTCGCCTACCTACGCGATCTCCTCGTGCAGTGCGGCTCCTTGCCGCAGGCCGATGCTGCTGTTCCAGCGGTGGCTCGCCGAGAAGCTGTCAACCGTCAGCGATCCCGAGCACCGCAAGCTTCTAGAGCTCTTCGCCGCCTGGCACATCGAACGCCGTCTGCGCACCCTGGCCGGTCGCGGCCCGCTCACCGGCAGCCAGACCAAGCAGGCCCGCAACGAAGTCCACCTTGCCATCACCTTCCTCAACTACCTTGCCCAGGGCGGACGGGCCCTCGCCGACTGCACACAGACCGAGATCGATAGCTGGTACGCAGGCCGCTACACCGCCCGACGCCTCACCCACACCTTCCTTCGCTGGGCCATGCGATCCAAACACATGGCCGCCGTCACCCTCCCGCACCGCTCGACAGACAATCCCGCACCGATCACCCAGCAACAGCGACTCGCGCTACTGCGACAACTCGTCAACCGCGACGACGTCCCGCTCCAGGACCGCGTGGCCGCCGTCCTTGTCCTTCTCTACGCGCAGCCCCTGACGCGGATTTCCAGACTCAGCACCGACGACGTCCACCACGAGGACGGCAACGTCCTCGTCCGGCTCGGCGACCCATTGTCGCCTGTTCCCGCGCCGTTCGACCGAATGCTGCTCGACTACCTGGGACAGCGGCCGAACACCAAGACCGCGACCAATCCCGAAGCCCGATGGCTCTTCCCCGGACGCCGGGCCGGACAACCCATGACCCCAGAAGCTCTGGCACCTCGGCTCCGCAACCTTGGCTTCCCGACCCGGCCAGGCCGCACAGCCGCGATCCGCCAACTCGTCCTCCAGGCCCCCGCCCCGGTGATCTCCAGGATGCTCGGCTACAACGACGACCACACCACCCGGATCGCCGAAGAGGCCGGAGGAACTTGGCGTCACTATGCCCCCGGTGACCACTGGCGGTGACTACCGCAGGCGCTGCTTGACCTTGCCGCTGGCGGCAAGGTTGCACGATGATCGGCATGAACAGCACCGCACCGCAGAGCAGCAGGATCGTCGCCGTCACCGGAGCCGGCACCGGGATCGGCCGGGCCACCGCCCACGCCTTCGCCGCTGAGGGCGCCCACGTGGTCGCGATCGGGCGGCGGGCCGAGCCCCTCAAGGAGACCGCGGCCAGGCACGACCGAATCACGCCGCTGGCCGCCGACATCACCGCCGACGGCGAGCCGGACCGGATCATCCGGGCCGTGCTGGAGACATACGGCCGACTGGACGTGCTGGTCAACAACGCAGGCATCGTGCGCAGCGGTGCCCTCGGTACGCTGACGCCAGAGATGATCACAGCCCAGCTTGCCACCAACCTCGTCGCGCCCATCCTGCTGGCCCAGGCCGCGCTGCCACTCCTGGAGAAGTCGGGCGGGGTGATCGTCAATGTCAGTACGTCGGTGGGGCAGCGGGCCTGGCCGGGCAGCTCGGTCTATGCAGCTAGCAAGACGGCTCTGGAGTTGCTGACCCGCAGCTGGGCGGTCGAGCTGGCACCTCGCGGGATCCGGGTGGTGGCGGTCGCCCCCGGCGCGATCGACACCCCCATCGGCGAGCACCAGGGCCTGACGCCGGAGCGAATGGCAGCGGTGCGGGAGTGGCAGCTGGCGCACACCCCACTGGCCCGGATCGGCCGCCCCGAGGAGGTGGCCTGGGCAGTCACCCAGCTTGCCGCACCGGCCGCTTCGTTCGTCACCGGAGTGGTACTCCCAGTCGACGGCGGAGCGGTCGTGGCGTGATAGGAGTGGCCCGGGAGGTGGGATGGGTGCGGATCGGTAAGCTGGCCAGGGGGACCGGGACAACGGCCCGTGCGCTGCGGCACTACGAGCAGGCCGGACTGATCTCCTCGCAGCGGGCCCCCAACGGCTACCGCATCTACGACGAGCGCGCGGTGGTGCGGGTCCGCAATATCCGCTACCTGCTGGCCGCCGGGCTCACCCTGGACGACGTGCGGGTGTTCCTGCCGTGCCTGGATGGCGATGTGGCCGCCGCACCGCCCTCGGACAAGGGCCTGCGGGTCGCGTTGGAACGGCTGGCGGTCCTCAATGAACGGATCGCTGCCCAGACCGAGGCCCGCGACCGGCTGGAAGCCGCGTTGCGACAGACGGCCGGTGGCCGGATTCGCCCAATGGCCTGAACGCCCGCCTCGTCGCAGAAGCCGGAGGAACCTGGAGTCGCTACGCTCCCCACGGCCACACACGGTGACCACGAGCCCTCACCGGCCAAGGAATACGCGACTCTCGATTACGCGAGGTCGCCAGTGAGGAGCTGCCGCCGTAGGTGAAGTCCGCCTTCGCCTTGCGCGGGAAGCTGAGCGCGCCGCCGGTCGCGGCGTCGCCGCCCAGCTCGCTCAGCTCCGGGCAGCCGATGACGGTGACGTCGTCGTGCTGGGAGGGGCGCTCCGGCTTGCTCAGGTAGCCGCCGCCCAGGTCACTCTCGTCGAGCAGGCGCGTCTCGAGCGTGGCCGACGAGAGTGGAGCAGCCTGCCGGGCTGCGTCGGTCGGCTTTCCCGTACGGGCGGACGGTGCAGTGTCGGGCCTGGTGCCGGCGGTGTCGGTGGAGCAGGCCGGTACGGCGAGGAGGGTGGCGGTGATGCCGAGGATGGTGGTGGCGACGCGAACGCGCATGACGGAACTGACCCCTTGGTGCTAGGCGACGGGTGGTCAGTGCGGGCCCGTAGGCCCGGTGGGGTCGTAGGAGTGGTGGTCAGTGCCCGAGGTGGCGCAGGCAGTCCTCGAACGTGGCGTGCGTCGCGTCCGCCGGCCCGCTGTTGCGGTTGTACCAGGCGGTGTCGAGGCGGGTCTCCTGCTGCTGGTGTCCGGCCCGGCAGCGCAGCCAGATCTGGTCGCGGGTGGAGAGGATGAGCCAGTCCCGGTACGCCCCGCACTCGGCGCAGGCGACCATCTCGCCGTCGAGGACGAGGGGCTGCTTCCACGGCATCATCTTGCCGTCGAGCTGGTCGTGGCTCGGTACGCGCAGCTCGGGCGGGAGGAAGTCGTCGACCACGGCGGCCGGCTCGGTGTGCTCCGGCTTGGCCCGCGGTATCCCGATGCCCGGCGGGACCTGGTTCTGCATCCGCGCATACACCTCGGCGAACTGGCGCTGCTCCTCGCTCGGTCCCTTGGCCCTGCGGCGTATTCGGTGAAACACCCTGGCGTCCTCCCCTTGCCTCGTCCTACTCGCTTCATGATCGTGCCCCATGCCCCTGGCGGTTTCAATTCACAAAGTCCACAGTGACTTTCGGCAGGTCATGAGGTGTTTCCTCGCTTCCTCGGGTCGGGGCCGCTCTGGGCGAGGCGCTTCGAGCGAGGTGGGGGTCGTCTACCGTGGCATGCCATGACTGTCCTTATTGTCGGAGGCAGCGGGTTCCTGGGCACCGAGTTGGTCCGCCAGGCATCTGCCGCTAGGCATCGCGTCGCCGCGACCTTCGCGACCAGGCCGTGTGATGGACCGGAGGCCACGTGGCACGAGGTGGACCTGCGGGACGGCGGCCGTGTCGAAGAGGTCGTTGCCTCGCTCGCCCCCTGCGTGGTCATCAACGCGAGCAGCGGTAGCGCCAACTGGGCCGTCACGGCCGAAGGCTCCGTCCGCCTGGCGATGACCGCGGCGAAGTACGACTGCCGCCTCGTGCACGTCAGCAGCGACGCCGTGTTCTCCGGCACCCGAGTCCACTACGACGAATCCTGTCTCCCCGATCCCGTCACCCCGTACGGCGCAGCGAAGGCCGCGGCGGAGACCGGCATCCGGCTTCTGGCCCCGGACGCCGTCATCGCCCGTACCTCTCTGATCATCGGCGGCAACCAGTCCGAGCATGTACGCCTCGTACACGACCTCGCGACCGGCTCCCGCACCGGAGCCCTGTTCACCGACGACGTCCGCTGCCCCGTGCATGTCGATGACCTCGCCGCCGCCCTGCTGGAGCTGGCCTTCACCGACGCGCGCGGCATCCACCACCTTGCGGGTACGGACGCCGTGAGTCGTCACGGCCTGGGCGTGTTGATCGCTCAGCGGGACGGGCTCGATGCTTCCCGGCTGCCGGAGGGTCTCCGCGCCACCATCGCGCTGTCCGGCGCACTCGACGTTCGACTCGACAGCCGGGCCACCCAGGCGAAGCTGCGTACGAGATTGCGCGGCGTCCACGAGTTCCTCTGAGGCGCACTCACACCGGCGGCGGGGGCTCATCGTGTGTTGCCGGGTGCCTCTTCACCGAAACGGCGACCAGAAGTGGTGGTTCGGGCCGCCGCCGGGCGTACGGTCGCCGGATTCTTTACCGTGCGATTCTTCGGTATCCCGGTAGCGTCGGCTGGCAGATCTGCTCGCCGCCGAAGTCGCCACACCAGGACGTCACTGACGGAGTCCGCGGTGCCGAGTTCGCGGCTCTCTACGGCGTCGGACAGGAGCGCGGCCGGGTCGTGGCCGGCGGCGCCGGCTTCCGCGATGGTCGCGGCCAGGGCGTACCAGCCGGGCTCGGCGAGGATCTGCTCGGCCAGGCTCGGCAGCGTTTCGCGCAGAAGCGCCGTCTGCCGCTGGAGCACAGGCCGGCTAAGGCGTCGGCCGCGTTGGTAGAGCAGGCCGAGCGGCTGACTGGCGGCGGGCTGGTAGGCGTTGCGCAGGTGCTCGGCGGCCTGGGCGGCGGCTTCGGCCTGCTGGGCGTGGCCCTTCTTTGCATGCCAGTGGGCGGCGGCGGTGACGAGGAAGAACAGCATGTCGATCGCCATCGCTGTGGTGGCGCCGTCCTCGCCCCGGCCAAGGGCCGGGCCTCCGTGGACGAGGTCGCGGGCCGCCTGCCGCAAGGCCCGGTCGTGTCCGCGTGCAGCGCGTACGTGGGAGCGCGAGGCCCGCTCGAACGCGAAGGCAGCGTCGCGTAGTTCGCTGCGGGTGTGGGCGGCGGACGTCTTCGCGAGGGCGTCCAGAACCTCGCCGGTCGCGGCGATGTACGCGGCAGCGACTGCGTCGTCACCGTGCTCGACGACCCCGATTGCCACCCACGCAGCCGTGGCCGTCCGGCGACGCGCGGCAGAAGGGCTGTTGGGCGATGCGCTGCCGGGAGTATCTGTCGACGAAATCTGGTCGGAATCGGCGGACCAGCGCTCCCGGATACGCGGCAGGGAGAGATCCGGGGCGAGGCGCGCGCCGGGGTAGAACACGGGTTCGCCGTCCTTGTTGCGGTCGTCCGGCAGGGCCACCTTGTAGCCGAGCAGGTCGCCGGATGGCGCCTCGCGCTTGCGGATCAGCAGGCCGGCGGCGGCGAGGCGGTCGAAGAACTCCTCTTCGCTTCTGGCGCCGGTCACCGCTCGACGTACGCTCTCGCGCAGTTCTTCGCGCGCGGTGCGCTCGCGGCCCTGGCGCTGGGCCTTGTGGCGCTCGGCGCTGGTCGGGCGCTGCGCTGCGGTCCCATCTCCGGTGCTGAGCTGCTTGAGCCCGTACTCGGCTTCGATCAGGCGGGCTTCGGCCTGGGACCGCTTGGCGTCGTTGTTGAGTCGGGGGCGTCGGCCGTCCTCGCGGACGAGCGTGGCGATGATGTGGATGTGGTCGTCGGCGTGGCGCACGGCTGCCCAGCGGCATCCCGCTTCGTCGGCGGCCGGAGCGATGCCGGTCGCGGCGACCATGCGTCGGGCGATCTCGCCCCATTGCTCGTCGGAGAGAATCGGGTCATCGGGTGCGGCCCGGACCGAAAGGTGCCACACGTGCTTCGCAGGGCGGCGCGACTCCGTCAGCGCCTGGACGGGCTGGTCCAGGAGCTGCTGAAGCTGTCTTTTCGTGGCCTGCGGATCGCGACCGGGGTCGGGAGCGAAGCTGTCCCAGGCCGCTACGAGATGCGGGTCGACGTGCTCCTCATGGGTCCCTTTGCCGTAGAGGTAGTTGAGCAGGCCGAACGTCTCCGATCCGCGCTTGTGGACGCGCGGGATCATCCGGTTCGGGTTTCGGTGTCGAGGTAGACCTGGGTGAAGTTGTCCACGCGCTGCGCGGCACGGTGTACCGAGTCAAGGACGGCCGTCGCATAGGTGACCTCAGCACCGGAGTTGGTTGCCTTCGCGACCTGATTCAGGTTGTTGCCGATCTGGTTGAGGTGCCGGCGCAGTGCGAACAGCTCGTCAATCACTTCACGTTCACCGGCGACTTCGGCAGCTGTCCGGGTGAGGTCACGGGCTGCGCGCAGGGCGGCGTGGGCAAGGAATCCAGAGGGAGTCATCGAACATGCACTCGCGGCAGCGAGCAGGTCAGCTCGCTCACGGGTGTTGAAGCGACTGGCGATGAGGTGCTCTCGCTTCTGCTCTGCAACTTTTCGAAGGCGGTTTCGCGGGGGTGGCTGGGTCGGGGCGCTGTGTGCGCAATGGGGGTTGTGGCATGGGTGGCTCCCCTCATCGGGATGCGAGCCGCCCTCGGTCGCATCCCGCCGGACCTGCGCCCCCCGGTGCTGGTCCGCTCCCGCCACCCCCGGGGCGGGAGGCCCGTTAGTAATACTCCCGACGGGAGTATTACTAACGGGATAACTTGCTCGCCCCGAGACCGAGTTGGAGTCGGGAGCCGGTTCCGGGGTGGTGCCGTTCTGGGGTGCGTTCGTCATCGGGATTCGGACCTCGTGGAGCGGGTGCGGTGCTGGATGGTCGCGGCCAGCGCGACGACGTCGGCCGGCCCCAAGAGGACGCGGACGGGCCCGTCGGGCCGGTCTTGGACGAGCCACTGGCCGGTCGGCGTGGGAACTGCGGCGTGCAGGAGCCGTCGGCGGACCAGGACATCCGCCCAGGCGCTGGTCTCGGCGGCGGTGGGCTCGGATGAGCGAGGGATCACGGCGTGTCTCCCGGAGCGGGGAGGTGGCCCGGCACAGAGCAGGGCCACCCGATACGGATAGGGGCGATGAGCTGGGGTTTGGCCGGTTCAGCCGCATTCGGGGCAGCGCCCGACGTGGCTGTTGAGCGCCCGGGCCATCCGCTGTTTCGCCGAGGCCGCCTGCTTTGCGCTGGACTTCGCCGCCGGCCTGCCTTCGTACCGCTTGGCGTGAGCGAGCATGTAGTCGATCTCCCGCTCGTACTCCCCGCGGACGGTGTTGAACTGGTGGCAGGTCTTCATCGGGCGGTGCTCCTTGTCGTCGTGGTGTCGTCGCTCCGCAGTTCCTGGAGGACGAGGGTGATGCGGTCGTTCCGGCAGCCCGTCAGGCCCTCGCGGCGGATGATTTCCCGCAGCTGGACCCGGGTGACGGACTCGTTGCCATCCCGTTCGAGCAGGGCGGGGACGTGGGGACGGACCTCCCGGACGAGCTGGCGCTCCGGTGGGTCCAGCTCTCGTGGCGGGCGCTGCGTCTGCGGGGTGCGGGACCGGCCGCGCTTCCCCTTGTTCTTCGTCCGGGGCTTCGTGGTCGGCTTCCGACGGAGAGGGACTTTGTGTCCCCGGTCCCCGGTGGGCTCGGTCCCCGTGTCGGTGGTGGTCGGTCCCCGGTCCCCGGTGGGCTCGGTCCCCGTGTCGGTGGTGGTCGGTCCCCGGTCCCCGGTGGGCTCGGTCCCCGACTCGGCGGCAGTCGGTCCCCGATACGAATCAGGGCCTTGAGCAGGCACTTCCTGCATGGGACGGTGGGTCCCCATGCCTGCGGTGTCCTCCTGTGTCCCCTCCGGCTTGGCGGGACCGGTCCCCGGGACCGCGCCTGCTTCTGGAGTCTTGGTCCCCACGCTGGTCCCCGCGTTCCCGTCCTCGGTCCCCGGGCGTTCCGGCGCCTTCAGGGTCTCGACTTCGGGGACCGGTCCTTTCACGTCGCTCGGTCCGCGGTCCCCGTTCGACTCGTCGAAACCGTGGGGACCGTCCACGGGGACCGGTGTATTCGACGTCGGCTGCGGGGGGACGGTGGCTGCCGATGCGGTGCTGGGCACCGGGGACCAGGGAGAGGGCAGCGGGACCGTGGCGAGCGCGAGTGCGTGCCGTCGTGCGGCGAGCTGGTCGAGCAGCTGTGTGCGCTGGAGCGGGTCGGTGCCGACCGAGGCCCTGCCGACCGCTGTCGACAGTCGCCGGGTGAGCCGCCGCCCGTGCCAGCTCCGCTGCTGCTGGGGTGTGCGCTCGGCGAGCTTGGCGGCGAGGGTGACCGCGCGGGCGGTGGCTCGGTCCCGTATGATCTGCGCGGCGTCGCGGTCTCGCGCGGCGATGCCGAGGCGGGACAGAAGCCGTTCGCGGGCCTCCCGGCCCAGGACGGCGATCAGCCCGTGGGAGGCGGCACCAGGGGTGTGCAGGCGCAGTTCGATGCCCATGGCGAGGTGCCACAGCATCGCTGCCATGACCGGTCCGACGAAGGCCCGGACGGTGCCGCCGACGGGGCCGCTCTCGGCGTAGGCGGGGATCACTTGCACTCCGGTGATCACCCAGACCAGCGTGCCCGGCAGGCCGGGGGCACCCTGGGTGGCCAGGTTCTGCCGGGCCATCAGGGCGGTGGCGAAGAGCGCCAGCTCGGCTGCGGCGAACATGCCGGCCCGCTCGGCGGTGCCGGCCATGTCGAGGTAGTCGGCGGCGAAGCGCCAGCTGGTGTCGGCGCTGTAGGCGGTGCAGCCGAGGGCGGCGAGGGCTGCGACCTTGACCGCCGGACCGCCGAGACGCTTCTGCGTACGGGTTCCCCGGCGCCGGACCGTCCAGGCGGTCAGTACGAGAACCAGGGCGGCGGGCACGACGGCGGCGAGGAGGAGACGGAGGTCCGGAGCGACACCGAGGGCCAGGACGGGGTGGGTCATGCGGCCTTTCCGAGAGGGGCGGGCGCCGGGGTCGACGCTGCCGGGCGGTGTACGGGCTGCTGGGTGCCGGGCTTGGCGGTTGCGGGGCCGCCTGCTGCCTGGGCGGTCTTCTTTCGCTTCTTCTTGGGCCGTGGCACGCCGTAGGTGCGGTCGCGGTCGAGGACCTTGTTGGCGGACTGCCGGAGCAGGTCACGGGCGTGCTTGTGGCTGATCTGCAGGGCGGCGGCGAGCCGGTACGGACTCCAGCCGCGGACGTAGGCGTGGTCGATGACGACCTGCCGCTCGGCCTCGGTGAGATGGACGTCGCGTCCCCGGAAGAAGGCCGTCACACGCCGGTAGTCGAGGCGCTGGGGCAGACCGTCGTGCAGGGGACGCCGCTCGGCCTCGGTGAGGCCGCCCCAGACGCCCTCCTTGAGGACGTTCTCCAGGGCGAAGTCGAGGCAGTCACGTCGTACGGGGCACCAGCCGCACAGCTCCTTCGCCTCCGCGATCTCTTCGTGGTCCCGGGGGCCGGGGAAGAAGACCGCCTCGGCGTCCTCGACATCCATGCCGTAGCAGGCTCCGCGGGTGTGCCAGCTGGTGTCTCCGATGCCGCGCAGGCCGGTGGCCGGCGCGTCGTGGGTGGTGATGTGGCGCAAGGGGATCTCCGATGTGCTGCCGCGTCGGCGGCTGGGGCCGTCGGGGGCGGACGCGGCGTCGGGTGCCGGCTGCGGCGCGAGAGCGTGCGCCGCAGCCGGGGCGGGACGGTGGTGTGGGGAGGGCGGTGCACCGGACGGGATGCACCGGCCTTGCGCGCAGGTCAGGCCACGGCGGGCTGCTGGACCTGCTCGGTCTGCTCGGCCTGCTGGGCGGCGGCGAGGTCGAGGCGGCTGGGATGAGTTGCGCACGGGGCGGTGCCACGGGCACCGCCGTCGGGGCCGATCCTCCGGCGGCGGCACGGCTCGCCGGGCTGGGCCAGGCACCACTCGCACCGGACGCTCAGAGCGTCCGGCAGACCCTGCGCGACGGCTGCCTCGCGTGCCGCTCGGGCGGGCCGGTAGGGCGCGAGGGCTGCTCGGGCGGCGGGCGGTATGCAGGAGCCGATCTCCCGCAGCCTCGCCTCCAGCCTCGGATTGACCCCGTCGCGACCGGTGGTGATCGCTCGGGCCTGGGCGGGCTGCGCGGTGCCGGTGGCGACGGCGTGGCGGGTGCCGACCAGCTCGGCGGTCCAGGCGGCCTGATCGTCCGGATCGACGGACGGCGTGGGGTCGGAGTGCCGGGCCAGGCGGTCGCGCCGGTAGCTCTCCCACGGGCGGGCGACGTCCGCGGGCAGGATCGGGTACGGCGAGGTGCGGATGTGCTGGCGGGCGGCGACGCGGACGTCCCAGCCGTGCGGGGTGGCCATCGGCACGTCGCCGAGCAGCTCGTGCCACTGGGCGAGCTGGTCGCGTGCTTCGCCCTGGTCGGTGCGGATGGTGCGGGGGTCGAGTCGGCCGATGTAGGCCAGCAGGGCGGCGATTTCGCGGCGGTCCATGGTCAGCCCTCCGTTCCGGTCGGCTCGTCGAGGGCGGCGAGAAGGGCGGCGGTGTGGGCCTCGGCCCGCGTCATCCCGCCAGGCGCGGCGCTGTTCTTGCCGGGCACGGCGTGGAGGTTCGGGCGGCCAGGGGCGTGCTCTCGGGCGATCCAGGACCGCCAGTCGGAAGTCCAGGCGTCTGCCGGCCTCGGCTTGAAGTCGGCTCGGTGAGCTCGCCACTTCGCGTCGGCGGCCTGCAGGCCCTGCTCGCCGAGGCGGTCGAGGTGTCCCTGCTGGCGGAGCCAGGCGTCGGTGGCTGGGTCGACCTGCCACTCGGCAGCCGAGGTGACGGCAGCACCACTACTGCTGTACCTCCGGTTCAAATCAGGTTCACTACGGTTCTGTATGCCGGTAGCCGGTACATCGCTGTGCCGGTGGCCGGTACGCCGGGGTGCCGGTTTCCGTCGCGACCTGCCGGTTTCCGGTACTGCCGGTTTCCGGGCCCTCGCGGGGGATTCCGGCACCTCACGGGGGCGGATTCCGTACCGCCGGAGGGCCGAGAGGCGGAGCTTCGCCGGAGCCGCGGGCTCGTCAGACACCGCCGCGTCGTCGTCCTCCGGCTGCTCTCGCCGGGCCTGTATGACGGCCTCGGCGGCGAGGGGCAGGCGGTAGACCGTGCTGCGCTGCGGTCCTACGAGGTCGTCGAGCTGTTCCAGCTCGCCGGCGAGGATCAGGCGCTCGACGGCTTCGCGCACCGTGGAGACCGAGGCGCGCGTGCGCTTGGCCAGGCTGGACAGCGAGGCCCAGGAAATGCACTGGTCGTCGGCCACCCGGTCGGCGATCGAGAGCAGGACCAGGCGCGCGGCCCCTCGGCTGGAGCTGTTCTCCCACACCCACTCGCGGGCTTCGCCGCTCATCGGCCGCCCCCGGTGGGGCGGGCCGGGATGGAGTGCTCCGGCTCGGGGCGCTGAGGCGCTGAGGCGGAGGTGGCTGCCGCGCAGGCCGTACGGAACGGCCTTTTACGCAGGGCAGGAGGCATGCGATACTCCCCTTTGCAGTGTTGCCACGCTGGTGCGCCCGTCGGAAGGACTCAGCGTGGTGATGGTGGGCAGTCGCCGCCCTTGCCGGGGCGGGTATGCCGCTAAGCGCGTTCGGCGTCCGTGAGTTCCGCTCTCGGGCGCCGTCGCTATTTGTGGACCTTCTGGTCCGGTCCGTGCTTGCTGGCTCCTCACGTCCATCCGTCGCGGGCGGGCTGCCCGGGGACGACGAACATACGCACGGACCCCTGTCAAGATCCAGACTTGGTTCGTAAACTCTGTACTGGTTGCAGAGAGTCACCGGACGATCCGCGGTCAGGGCCGCGCGTGGGGCTCGGTGCGGGTCGCCCTCCGGCGTCGAGGAGCACCGTTGCCGCGGTTGCCCCGAACGTCGAGAGCGTGCCATTGTGTCCGAATTGGAGTGGGTGTCTGATACTTCCCACAGCGGAAATGCGATGTGGATGAGGTGTTTCCACGGTCGCCTCCGCGCTTTCCGGTTGAAGATCAAATTCTGGGGTGCCAGACGTGACGTACGTCGCCAGGAGAATGTGGCTCACGCCACGTCGCCCAGCGCACTCCTGCCGGTAGAAAAGGACAGGCCGACCTGAAAACAGGCGGTGCGTGCCACGCAGAAACGTGCTGGCGAGGAAGAACTTTCCATACGCGGGATCGGCTCGTCAACTGGTGTTTATCGCGAGGTAGGGTGGTTGAAGTGAATATGAACCCCGCCCGGAAAAGGATCATGGAAGAGTCGATCGAAGGCCAGATGGACCCCAAAGGGCTCATGGACCGCCTGAACCGCCTGTTCGACACAGTGCACCCGCCCAATCGCGGCCCCTTCAGCAACGCTGAAGTGGCCGAACTGATGGAGAGGCGGGGGCTGGGCAAGCTGTCGGCCCAGTACCTGTGGCTCCTGCGGACAGGGCAGCGCGATAACCCGACGAAGCGTCATCTCGAAGCGCTCGCAGGGTTTTTCGGAGTGGATCCCGCTTACTGGTTTGATGATGCCGTTGCCGAAAAGACAGTGCAGGAGCTTGAGTTGCTCGCACTGCTTCGCGACGCGAAGATCAAGAACGTTCTTCTTCGCCTATCCGACGTCTCCGCAGACGGAAAAGAAGCCGTCCTGGGGATCGTCGAGAGCGTACGAAAATCCGAGGGGTTGCCACCCTCAACTGGCGCGTAAAACGGCCTTAGTTCAGTAAGTGATCAAGGAAAAGTAATGTGGTCCGCACGTAGGCTGCGCCGGCCTGACCTCTTGGCCGAGCTGAAGCTCCCGCACGTCACCAATATCCGCGATCTCAGCGACGAGGTCTCACGCCGCACGGGACGGAATGTGGTCCTAGAGCCCCGTGAGCAGGCACCCTCCGTGTGCGGGGCCTGCGCCGTCACGGAGAGTGCCTTCCACGTGTACTACGACCCGCGGACCAGCTCCCTGCATCAGGACCACATCATCGCCCACGAGTTCAGCCACCTGCTGCTCGGCCATCACAAAAACCGCCCGGCGTCCGCCCTCTCCTCAACGATCTTCACCAGCGTGGGCTCGGCCACCGTGGAGATGATGTTGGGGCGCACGAAGTACGACGAGGACGAGGAGCGGGACACCGAGATCCTCGCCTCGCTGCTCCAGCGCCGGATCATCGACCGGTGGCTGCGCAGCGACGAGTCCTCCGGGGACGAAGTCCAGGACCGGGTCACGCACACGCTCCTGCGCCGACGGGAGGCCCGACCGTGAAGGACTTGCTCCATCCGATCAGCCTCGTCGTCGCCACGCTCGGCTTCCTCTGCCTCCTGCGGGACGTGCCGACCCGCCGCCGTGATCCCGCCTCCACCGCGCTGGCCGCCGTCTTCCTGCTGTCAGGGCTTTCGTTCCTGTTCTCCATCACCCCGATGTGGAACTACCTCGACCGCGTGCTCGGCACCGTCAACCTCTCCGTGCCCCTCGCGCAGGGGTGCGTGGTCGCGCTGCTGGCCTGTCAGCAGGTGGTCCTCACCTACTGGGGGTCCCCACCTGAGGTCGCCCGCCGGCGGAGCCGCCGGTGGCTCGGGGCCGGCTTCGCGGTGATCGCCGGACTGCTGGTGCTGTTCGCCCTGCTGACGCCCAGCGCGCCGCATCCGATCGACTTCACGCTGTACTACGCGCACGACGACTGGTACGCCGCGTACCTCACCCTGTACGTCACGGCCTACACCATCGGTGAACTGTTCCTCGCCCGCGCCTGCTGGCGCCTGGCCCGACGCAGCACCCGCGGGTCCGTCCGCGTCGGCCTGCGCATCGTCGCCCTCGGAGCTACCGTCACCCTCGGATACAGCGCGGTCCGCATCGGCAACGTGATCGCCGGCGCCTTCGACACCTCCCTCGCAGAATGGGAGGGCTTCGCCTGGACCTGCGGCGATGTCGGCGCCATGCTCACACTGATCGGCTGGCTCGTGCCCACCATCAGCGACCAGGCCCAGAGCGTCCAATACCGGATCAAGCAGTACCGCTGCTATTACGGCCTGCGCCCCCTGTGGCTGGCGTTCTACAGCGAAGCACCCGAGATCGAGCTGCCCATCGACCGAGTCGACCCGGCCCAGAGGCGCCGCTTCCGCCGCATCTCGATCCGGCTCTACCGGCGAGCAGTCGAGATCCGGGACGGCCGGTTCGTGATCCGCCGGTATCTCGATGCCGCGGTCCGCGAGTCCAGCGAAGACCACCACCGGGCCCGAGGGCTGCACGGCCAGGAGCTGTCCGCAGCCGTCACCGCCGACCAGATCCTCGCCGGAATCGCTGCCCGGGCCGCAGGTACCCGCCCGGCGCCCGACCAGCTCACCGAATTCGCCGACTCCGAACGCCAGACCAGTCGGCCCATGGACGACATCGATGCTCTCCTCGATGTCGCTCGCCACCTTCCCCGCCAGCCCGCACGAGCCCCCCACCTTGAGCGAGTCTCCGCATGACGATCGACCTCACCCACCAGCCCGCCCACGTTCAGCTCCGCGCACTGGACCGTCGCGAGATCTCCAGCCGCGAGCTGCTGGACCTCCACCTCGCCCGGATCGACGCGAGCCACGTGAACGCCGTCGTTACCCGTGACGACGGCGCGGCCCGAGCTGCCGCGCACGCGGCCGACGAACGCCGCGCCCGCAACGAGAGCAGCGGAGCTCTCGATGGCCTTCCTCTTACGATCAAGGACAGTTTCGAGACGGCCGGCCTGCGCACCACCAGCGGCGCCGAGGACCTGACGGATCACGTACCCACACGAGACGCCGACGCGGTCGCCCGGCTCCGCCACCAAGGGGCCGTGATCATGGGGAAGACGAACACCCCGGCGTACTGCCAGGACCTGCACACCGACAACAGCCTGTTCGGCCCCACGCTCAACCCCCACGACCCCAAGCGCACTGTCGGCGGCTCCTCCGGCGGCCCCGCCGCCGCCGTCGCCGCACATCTGACCCCCGCCGACCTCGGCAGCGACCTAGCCGGCTCACTGAGGCTCCCCGCTCACTACTGCGGCGTCTACGGCCTGCGCCCCACGCACGGGCTCGTCCCGGCCCGCGGCCACATCCCGCGTCCCCCGGGATGGATAACCAGCAGCGACATGGTCACCCCCGGCCCTCTGGCCCGCCATCCCCGCGATCTGGGACTGCTCCTCGACGCGCTGACCACGCCGTCACCCGCCGAGAACAGCCCTTGGCTCGTGAAGCTGCCTTCGGCGCGTCGCGCAGTCGGCCAGCTCCGTGTAGCGGTGTGGGCCGAGGACATGTCCTGCCCCGTCGACCGCGAAACTGCCCATGCTCTCGCCACCGTCGAGCAGGCACTGGCCTCCGCCGGTACGAACGTCCGCCGCACCACGGGACCGGTCGGCTTCACCGACTCTCTCCGCCTCTTCGAGCAGCTCCTCCACGCCACCGCAACGGCCGTCACCAACGACGAAGCCGGCGCGGCCGAACTCGCGGCAGCGCGCGACCTGCACGAGGAGGACGCGAGCCCACGGGCCACCTTCCTCCGCCACCGAACGCAGACACACCGCGCCTGGCTCCGCGCCAACGAAGAGCGCCACCTGCTTCGGGAGACATGGCACCGGTTCTTTGCCGACGCCGACCACGATGTCCTCATCACCCCCGCCGCTCCCACCGCGGCGATCCCGGCCGACACCCGCGCTCTCACGGTCGACGGCCTCGAGCGGAGCTTCTTCGACCAGACCGGCTGGGCCAACCTCACCAGCCACGTTGGTCTTCCCAGCCTGGTCATGCCTGTGGCGCGGGACGCGGACGGCCTCCCGATCGGCGTGCAGCTCGTGGGACCGACCTATTCGGACCGGACCTTGCTCGCAATGGCCGAATACCTGGCGCCGCTCCTCGGAGGGATAGCCGAGGGAACCAGTCTTTGACGCAGTAGGCCAGCGGCGCGCGGATCGGCCAACGGAGGTGCAGCACGGGTTACGCCCGCACCGCCATGACGACGGACGCTTCCCCATCGCAATAGGTGTCCCCGGGGCAGCCGACGCCGTACCGGCCGGGGATGAGGCGGACCTCCTCGGCCCGGTTGAGTCCGATCAAGGGGCCGGGGGTTTCACGCTCATGGGCTGGCGTCTCACCGCTCGCCGCACACGATCAGGGACGGCGAGCACACGTACGCCGAGGCCACCACGAAGTTGGCCGCCTACAACCTGGAGACGGGCGCCCCGCGCCGCATCTCAGAGGCCGAGACCGAGTTCTTCGCACGCTACACGGCGGTGTGATCAGTCTTGCTGACCTCAACATGGTGGCGGAGATCAGCCAGGTCCGGCCAAGGCTCACCGTTCACTCGGCGCTCACCGGCACGGTCGGGGCGTGCCGTGCCTCGTACGGTCGGCACGGTGAACCTGAAACGACGGTCTCGCTCGGCCGAGTAGCGGACGAGCGAAACCGTCCGCGACGAAAGTCGTCACCCCGCGTTGCTGGAGCGGCCCGGGGCTCGGTCACCGGAGCGTCGTGCGACGCGCCACCGTGCCTGAAATCCTGGCCGGTCAGCGTAAGCGCAGGCCACGATCCGGACTGCCTCGTAGTACGACGGGTCCGGCCCGAGCGCACCCATGCAGTCCCCGTCGCACCAGTGTTCGTGATACGACAGGGCGCGCCGCCTGGCCTGGATCGTTGCCCTGTACTCAGGCGTTGCCGTGCGCTTCCGTCCGAATACGATGTGGTTCCAGTCTTCCGACGACAGGATTAGGTCATCGTCGGTCATCGGCTGGCGGGGGGTCGTCTCGCCGAACAGCTCGGTCTCGTCGGCGTCGAGGTTTGCCGCAACGAAGTCCAGCAGTGCGTCCATCAGGCCCCCTGTGTCACGTGAGTAGATGGGCCGCAGCCTAGCGATCTGGGTGGGGCAGTAGGAGTCGCAGCCAAGACATTTCGTCTTCCCTCGTGTGGTCGGCATGTTGAGCGCAGACGGCGGTCGCGTGTCATCCGGTCACGGCGTCAACGGCCGAGAGGATCATGTCGAGCTGGAAGCCGGCCGTACGGGCGAGGGGGATCGGCTCGGGCCGCAGCGCGGTCTCCGCGGCGGCGAGCCAGCGGACGAAGTGGCCTTCGATCTCGTCCCGCGCGTCCTTGAGTGCCGGGGCGGCGCCGCGGGCCAGCTCGGCGTCGAGGGCGCGCAGGAGCATCCCGGTGGTGCGCAGCGGGCCGAGGTGGGCGAGGTCCTGCCCAGATCCGCCCTCCGGGTTGCGCCGGTAGGCGGCGGCCATCATGGCGTGGATGCCGAGCCTGTCGGTGATGGCGGGCAGGAAGGGGTTGTCCTCGCGGGGTGTCAGGAGCGCGGCGGCGGGGGCGAGGACGGCCGCCGTGTCCTCCAGGTGCCGGGCGGCGTACTCGGCGGGGAAGTCGTGGCGACCGCTGGTCCACATCGGCGTCTCGGTTGCGAAGGCGAGGCTGGCGCCGCGCGCGTGGGCGTGGTGCACGCTGCTGGCGCCGAACGGCCGCCGTCCGTTCCCGGGGGCGGGGGCCATCTGCTCAGCGGGCGGCAGGACGTGGACGCCGGGGCCGGGCGACTCCCACTCGATCGCGTCCGACGGCACGGCCTCCACCGGCAGCTTGTGGCGGGCGGAGGCCCGCTCCAGGATCGGCACGAGCGCCGGGTCGGGCGTGGCGGCAAGGCAGAACGTTCCCCCGCTGTCGCTGTTGTGAAGACTGATCAAGCCGTTCGGGGCAGCCCGGTCGATGGCGTCGGCGACGGCCCGGCTCTCGGGCAGCACCACGTCGAAGCCGGTGCGAGGAAGGCCCCAGTCGGGCTGGTCCGCCTCCGCCTGACGGAAGAACTTCCGGTGGTACGACTCCAGGGTCGGTGCGCCGGCCGTCGACCACCATGCCTCGTTCAGGCGTGCGCCGTCGGGGTCGATGATCGGCAGGATGTACCAGGAGCAGCGTCGGGCATCGGGGTGGCTCACCACGTACCGCGCCAGCGCCAGCACGGTCGCCAAGGCCACCGGCTCATTGCAGTGCGGACCGCCAACTACCTGGATGCTCGGGCCGTCGCCGGGAACGATCAGCATGGTGAGGGGCTCGCCGTGCCGGGACTTCCCGATCGTGACGAGCTCGCAGACGTCCGCATGCTCGCGGGCGAGGGCGGCGACCTCGGCGGTCAGCTCGTCGACGGTGGGCGGGCGGTCGCCGAGGTAGGCGTGCGCAGGGCTCACGGGAACACTCCCAGGTCAGGGGTGGTGATGTGGTCGGCCGTGAGTCTGGTGCAGCACTGCGTCCCGTGGCTATGGAGTTGCGGATAGTTGCGCCGAACCCAGCTTGATCTCGCGGAAGTTGCCGAGATTTGCACCGTTCTCGCCCGGCGGACCAGGGAGTTGCGAGTGTTTGCGCCCAAGCGCGGCTGTCGCTTCCTGGCGATGGGGCCACGTATGCGAACGGTCGCCGAGAGCGGATACCGGTACGGGAGAGGCCGTGCCCTGGCAGCATTGCGGCATGAGTCCTTGGGAGATTGCGCTTCTGGCCGCGGGGGCGGCGGCAGCGGGCGGTTTGACCACTGCATGGTTCGCTAGGCCCATGAAGATCAAGACGCCAACGGGTGCACAGCCGCTCGCGGCAGCCCTCCTGGCTCTGAGGAATGACGCCGCCAGGGTCCAGCGCGAGCGGGAAGCGCGCCGTCCGGCCTACCTTGAGCTCCTGGTACGCGTTGATGCCGCACTCGGCATGACCGGCATATCGACGGTGGAGGAACGGAGGACTGTCACCGGTGCCCTGGACGTCCTGGAGCTAGTCGGCCCCGGCAACGTCGTCGAGACTGCTCGGCACCTTGCCTCGCTCGCTCAACGTGACGGCGGCATCCCGTCCAGCGAGGTGGAGCAGGCGAGGACTGCGTTCCTTGCCTCGGCCCGCAGTGCCCTGGGTTCCCCCGCCGGCGCGCTCTCGGCGGGTGACGTCAGCGAAGACCTGCTCGCCGACCGCGCGCCTTCGGCAGTGTCCGACACCGCCTGAACCTTCTCTCGCGACTCCCGAACACCGGCGTCCGGGTTCACGGGCATCACGTGCCTAGCATTTCCGCCGTGCACGGTGACGGGGCGTGAAGCTGTCCCACCAGGAGTTTTGGCCCTTGCTAGGGTTCAGGGCGGGCGCCGCCTTCGAGCGTCCTGGAGACGGACGTACGGGGCGCAAACGCCCACAGGATGAGGGGATCCACTATGCCGCGCCGCGACACCGACTCCGTGCGGACCGTGCTGCTGGGGTGCTTCGGGCTCGCAGGGTGTGCCGCCGGATGGTTCCTGCCCGCCCCCGCCTCGTACGCGGGCGTCCTGATGGGTTCGATCGCCATCGGGGGCCAGTTGGTGCTCCAGGCGGAAGTGAACAACAAGATAAAGGAGGAGCGCCGGAAGCTGATGCGTCGCGAGCTTTGCGAGCGCTCCCGGCGTGGCCCGGACGCGTGACGGACGCCGGGATTGCGGCGTGTAACGAGCCGTCCTCGTACGATGCCCTGGCTGTCTTGAGCCCGATGGGACAGGGTGCTACTCGGCCGCTGCCGGGAATGCCGGGCGCGCGCCAAATCGGCTGATTTGCAGTCGAGTTCGCCAGGTTCGCGAATCCGGCCATGTGTGCCCGACAGCGGAGTTACCTTCGGATCATGGCGGATGAGATGCGGCATTTCGAGATCCTCGGCACGGTCAGTCGGCTCACAGCGCTAGACCGCGGGGTTCCGGTTCGCGGGCAGGAGTTTGTCTTCGGGCGGCCTCACCACGCGAGTCCAGGTGAGCGACCGGTACGACATGGCGATGTCCGACGCCGACATGTCGATGCCAGTGCCGCCGCTCCGCGCCGAGTTGTATCTGACCCTCCCTGGATCCACGGACGACAAGGAAGTCGCCTATCCCTTCGGCCACCCCGTCGACCACTTGGGAAACACCGTCCGCCACCTCATCCGAGGCGGCGGAGCTGTGGAGGTTTGGTCACCGCTCCGCCCCGCACTCGGTGACCACCCCGTATCACGGCCTTCCTGGCTGTACTGGGTGGTTCCACATCTCGACTTCGGCTGGTACGGAGCGGACTTCAGCTGGTCGATGCAGGATCAGACCGTCCGGTTCTGCGGAGGATTGCGCGACGGTGCCGCATGGGGGCGGGGCGTCCACCAGGTGTACGCGGCCGGGGGCGTGACTCCTCGCCTGATCGATCCCCTGCCGGCCGGTATGCCCATGCTGCCGCTGGTCACCACGGTGCCGCCGCCGGACAGCATCGACTGGAGTGCGAAGCTGATCGAGGCGGTCACCAACCCATTGGGCAGTCCGCACTGATCGGAGTATTCGGGTCCGAGCGCCGCAGACGCGCCTCGTGCCGGATACCATCCTGGCCGAACGCTCGACGGGGTCATACGGGGGACGCGTGGAGGCAAGCGATGCCGATTCGGTGCGAGCCCGGTTGCGGGCGGCGCCGACAGATCCGCGTGAGCGAGATGCGCTCTGCGAAGCGATCTCCGCTGAGTTGGTAGCGGCCGAGGCCGAGCCACCGTTCGACATCGCCTCAACGGACCTGGATTCGGACGCGTTCTTCATCTGCGCAGATCGCTTCTGGAGAAGGAGATTCCTGGCCGACCCCGGGCTCGAGACCGCCACGGCGTGCGGGAACTGGATTCTCAGCCGGGTCGCCGACCCGTGGCAGCGCGACACGGCTGAGATCTGGGCGATGGGCTTCGGCTTCCTGACGGCCGCGGACTTCGGCAGAGACCCGCTCGGCGAGACGGCCCAATATCTGGCCCATTCCCAGGATCAGCCCGAGGCCGTCACCGAGTTCTCCCGCCTGTATCAGGTCGGGCGGGCACGAACGGCGTTCCGCTTCGACGACGTGCACGCACTCCTGCTGGCAGGACGCGAGGAGTCCGACCTTCTCCGGCCCCTGGAGCACGCCCTGCTCGCGTTCGCCATACTCGGGTCACCGCAATGGACCCGCGCGTACGCGCAGATGAGGGCCGAGCAGGCGTGGAAGCGGCGCGCCGGCTCGAAGGCCGCACTCGACCTGCTGCTCAACGGGCTCGGTGTCGCCCACCCCTTCATCGAGCAAGGACCGCTGCTCGTGTCCTGGGCTTCGCAGGCAGTACGCGAGCTCCCCAATTCGCATAGCTGCTGGTACTGGCTCGCGACAGGTCAGCATATGGTCGGCCATCAACCCGAGGCCAGCACGAGCATCGCCAAGGCCCTCGCCCATCTCCCCGCGACCGGCACCCGCGTCAGTCACAACCTGCTCCTGGAGCAGTACCGCACCCTCATGCTCGCTATCCGTACGGCCCCGAGCCGCTCGTCATGACGGCGGCTGTGAGGCCGCCGTCCCCGCCGCCGGTCTGGCACTCGAAGTCGGACGGTGAACAACTCGGCAGACAGCTCCTCACAGGGCCTCCGGGGCTCAACTTGGCCGCCTGTCAGGCAGCTTGGGCGGCATTCCGCACTGTTGGGTAGCGTGCAGGTGTCGCAATGCGTATCCCGACAAGGGAAAGGTGGGGGCGTGGAGAGCTTCTTCTCTCCGAAGAGGACATGGGCGCAGGGCCCGTATCTGCACTTCGTGGCCAAGCTGGATGACCCGGCGTACGTGGAGTACACACGGGCGCACCATGAACTGCTGGCCGAGCACGGGGACCAGGTAGGGACCGTGCCTGCCGAGTGGCTGCACTGGACGGTACTGGGTATCCACCACCTCCTGACTCGGGACCAGGTGGAGCGCGCGGTTGAGCGGGTCCGCTACAAGCTGGCCATGGACAGCACACGTGCGGACGTCCACATGGGCCCAGTGTGGCCCGGCCCGAGCGCCGTGACCGTCGCGATGTACCCGGAGACGGCGCTCGCACGCGTGAGCAACCAAGTCAGGGAAGCCGTCTGCAGCGTGGACGGCATCACCCTGCGGCCAGCTCCGGACCGTCCGTGGCCGCACTCCACACTCGCGTACTACGCACCGGTGACGTCCATGACGCCGACTTCAACCGCCGCCTTCGCTCGATCCGGCCAAACCGTGTGGAAATCAGCGTCAGCAGCGTGCACGCCGTCTACATGCACCAGGACCTCGACCTCGGGTACTACAGGTGGGACCACCTCGCGGAACTCCCCTTGGGCAGCTTCGCAGTCCTGACAGTCCGCGCCCGCCTGGACGAGCTGGTCACGCAAGCGGAGCGGGAGGGCAACCCCCTGTGGGCCGAGGCGTGGCGACAGACGCGCACCGTCCTGGCCCCCGTGTTCGGGGACGAGAAGTTCACTCCGCCCTGGTCCACCCTGGACGTCGGCTCCGACCACGTCGAGGCTGCGGGGGCCTTGGCGGTCAGCCTCTACCTGCTTGCCCGTGAACGCTCCGTGGCCCCGGCCGACATCACGGTTCAGGATCTGGACGAGCTGGCTGACTCGGCGCCCGGCGCCGGGAGGCTCCGCACGCATGAGCAGATCCGAACTCGACTTGTGGCGCTGGGCCACGCGTTGGACGATGCCGATGATCCTGTCGCGGTGCGCTGGCGCGCACTGGACTACGTACACGAGGAGCCCGCCTACGGGGACCTTGACGACAGCTCGCTGCGTGCCGGTCACGCGGGAGAGAACGGCCTGCGCCACGTCCTCGCTCCGTTCTACCGCGAGCGCATCCGCTTCTGACCGGGGGCGGAACAGGTGGCCGGCCGGACGTCCTCCCGGACGCTGTGGTCTCTGTCCCAGGGGCAGTTGAGGAAGATCCTGGAAAGCGGCACCCCGGCCTGGTGCAGACGGTCACCATGGTCAAGGGACGCCGAAGCGGCGTCCGCTGTAGCGGGGAGGAACGCGTGGAACCGTTCGTGCCGAAGTTTCAGGGCCGCCCGTGGGTGAGCGGGATGCGAGCCCTTCACGTATACGTGCTGCCTCGGCCTGGAGTGGATGACGAGCTGCTTGGCCTTGCTGAGGCGTGCCGGCCGATCCTGGGTGGCTACCCGATCGACCCGCAGTGCGGGAGTGACCCGAGCGACTCCGGCCTCCTGCACCTCACATGCGAGATGCTCGCCGATGCGCCGTCCGCCGAGTACGACGAGGCGGCCCTGACGGAAGTCGCGGATGCCTTGCGTGCGGAGCTGTCGGACGTGCCCGCGTTCACAACGGAGGCCGGTCCCCCCATCGGAAATATTGCGGGGGCAGTCCTGGACGTCTGGCCGGAGGAGGGCACCGTTGCCCTCATCGAGCGGATCCGGTCAGCGATCCGGAAAGCCCGGGGTGACGAGGCGCTTCAGCACTCCGGCGGGCGCCCGCACATCTCACTCGGCTACAGCTACGGCACGGCTTCGTCCGACCCGCTCAACAGCGAGCTGCGCAACAAGGTGCTCCCGCGCCGCGCCAGCCTTCGCGTCGACCGCGTACACCTCCTCGACGTGGCGTGGACCTTCGACGACGGACTCGGCGGGTGGCGCATGACGTGGGAGCCGGTAGCGGAGATCCCCCTGGGCCGATGAGCTCGGGCACCAGAGGGGCTGACAGAGGCTTTCACTTCCCGGATACGTTGTAGGGATGCTTCTGCTGAATGATCGGTTCTCCTCTGTCGCCGCGGTCACCGACGAGTTGAGCGCCTCGCTCGCTGAGGGCCGCCACGCGGATAGCCAGTCTCTGCTTGGGAAGCTGGAGGAGCCGGGTCGCTTCAGCAGACTGATTCTCGCCTGGGCAGACCTGCTGTCCTTGCCTTGGCCATCCAGCTACGTGGTGTTCCAGCAGGTACGGCAGAAGGCGCCCCAGACGCTCTGGCTCCCATATGCCGAGGCGGTAGTGGACGGCATGGCCTCGTCCGACACGGAACAGGCTTGGCGCGCCTGTCGCGACGCCTTGCAGCACCTGGATGGCACCAGCATCTTCGCCATGCTCAGCGTAATGGCCCAGGGTGTACGCCAGGCCCTGCGTGCGGCCGGAGGAGTGGAACGACTACTGGAGTGTGCCCGGCTGCATCATGCCTGCGCCGGGCCTCAGCTGTCCGATCCGGCTCACGCAAGCCTGATCTCACAAGCGGCCTGGGTGATCGCTGCGAACTCCGCCGGCCACTACGAGGACGCTCGGGAGCGCACCGCCACGTTGATCGGCAGCAAGGTCGACGCCATGGAGATGGTCATCGCCTTGTGGCTTCAGGTCGCCGCGCAGGCCATGATTCACGCCGACGGAGTGCTGGTCGAAATCGACGCAACTAGCGGGGTGCCGTTGGCCGTGGTCGAACCCGGATCGGACTACCCGAACATGGCGTTGGTGGAGGTGATCCAGACGGCTGTCGGTGCTCTCCAACAGCAAGACCCGGCACGACTGCAGCGGGTAACCGGAGAGATCGCCGCTCTCGCTGACCGCGACAAGGTGATTCTGGTCCAGCAGTTGACCCGCATCCTCGGACTGCGTGTCAGCCAACTCCTCACGTAGCCGCCCTTCGCGATGCCGGGGCTCAACACTGACAGGGCCGTCTTTCTCGCCAACTGCGAGCCATGGCCCGTGGACAGTCCCTCATGCGTTGACGCAGGTAGCTCGCTTCTGGCGAGCGGCAAATCGGCGTCGGCCCCACCGTGTACTCGGCGTGGCCAATGCCGTATGAGGTGAGAAACCTCAAGGTCACGGCGTCGTACGGAGAAATTCCCGCCGCCCGCGAGGGCGGCGGGACTGCTCTGGCCGGTTTGTCGTTGCTGCGGGGCGATTGTCGTGATGATCCATCAGTTTTCGTCAGTGGCTGCTGATACACCCATATCCAGGAGCGCAGTCTCATCAGGTTGCCAGGTCACAGGAGGGGGAACGGCATGCCGCCGGAGGGGTTCCACGTCGTACGCCAGCACATCCGACGCAATCCGAGGGGGTCGCGCGGGAAGAAGCTAGGCGGCTGGACGATCGCCGGCATCGCCGCCTTCGTCTGGCTGTGGGGGCAGGTCTTCGGTTTCGGCGAGGCGGAGGCGGACAAGCCGTCCTCCCCTGCACCGTCGGTGTCCGCTTCACCGAACCGGTGAGCGGCATCCGGCTGCGGCTGCGCAGGCCCCGCGGGCGTCGCGAGCAGATGGCAGCCGCGCTCGTCGCCGTGGCGGTGGTGACCATGCTGGCCAAGGCGGTCGGCGCCGCGTGGGATGCGGCGGTCCGTGAGTGGCCCGTCGCTGTCGTGCTGTCCGTCGCGGGGTTGGCTGGTCTCGGCTGGCAGCAACTCCGTGCAGTACGCCGCCGGCGGGCGCAGGCCGAACTGCTCGCGGTACTCCAGATCCCGCTCGCCCGGGTCGACGCGCTCTCGGATGCGGAGTTCGAGTTCGCACTACGGGATCTCCTCATCCGCGACGGCTGGTCGGCACGGCAGGTCGGGCAGAAAGGCGACCAGGCCGCCGACGTCATCGGCCAGCATGTTCAGCGGGGCCGGATTGTGCTGCAGGCCAAGCACACCACGGTCGGCGGGAAGGTCGATTCGAAGGTGATGTACCAGGTCAAGGGGACCGCCGGGCCCGTCCACGGTGCCGATGTCGCGGTCGTGGTCACCAATGGCGGCTTCACCCGCGACGCCAAGGCGTGGGGCGATCAGCACCAGGTCCACTGGGTCGACCGCGAGCGGCTGCGGCAGTGGGCCGAAGACGGCGTCCCGCTCCACGACCTGCTGCGGCTGCCCGTCCGCCGACCGCGCAGGACAGCAGCGCGACGCGCCGCTTAGACCCGCCGGAGGCGGGCCTGTCGGAGAGACAAAGAGGGGGAACGTTGTTCGACGAGGACGGGTCGCTGGACCCGGTACTGAAGTTCATCCTCGGGCTCATCCTCGCCGTGGCCATCGCCAAGGTCGCCTGGCAGTGGCTGACCGAGGACGTCTGGCACTGGGTGAGCGTGGACGTATGGGCGTGGATCAGCGAGGACGTGTGGGGCTGGCTGATCGGACACCCCTGGTGGTTCTCTCTGATCATCCTGGGCACCCTGGTGCTGCTGTGCTTCGTGGTCTTCTCCGACCGCACCGTCTACGTCAACTACAGCGACACCGAAGACGTTGAGGAGGAGTACGCTGCCGCATCGGTCCCCGAGGAGCCCAACGTCCTGACGTTCCGGATGAAGCAGCTCACCGCGATGAGCGCGGACGGCTTCGAGCAAGCGTGCGCCGACCTGCTGGCCCGGGACGGGTTCGTGCGCGCCCGCCGAGTCGGGGGCTCCGGAGACCTGGGCGCGGACGTCGTGGCCTGGGACCCGGACGACAGGAAAATAGTGGTGCAGTGCAAGCAGTACGCCGCCCCGGTCGCGTCAGGGGCGCTGCAGAAGTTCAACGGCACCGCCGTTCCCGAACACGGCGCGGACCTCGCCGTCATCGTCGCTCTCAACGGCTTCACCAAGCCCGCAGTGGACTTCGGCCAGAGGCACGGCATCGTCCTCATCGGCCGGCCGGAGCTCAAGCGCTGGGCGCACGGCGAGCACCTGTACGCGGTCGTCGAGGAACAGCGCTCCCCGGCATAGTGCTGCCCGTTCGATCAGCGGAGCAGACGGCTCTCGACGATGAGCGTGCGGAGTCGGCCGGCCCGGGACGACAGGGACCGGCCGACTGTCAGGGCGGCAAGATCAGCTGCGGCGGAGTTCGCCGCGGAGGAGGCCGCCGATGAAGGCGTCGTATTCGGCGTCGGTGAACAGGTGGGGCGGAACTGTGCCGATGTTCTTGGAGTCGCGTAGGGCGACGATGCCGTCGTCGAGGAAGGCGATCTGGACGCAGGTCGTGCCGCCGCTGCTGCTGGTTTGCCACTGGGCGTCGCGCAGCTGGGACTCGACCCAGGAGGGGTCGAGGTCGTTCTTGTTCATGCAAGGTCCTTGGCGATGGTGGTGAGTAGTGGAACAGACGCCTTCTGGGAGAGTGCGTCGCCTTTGAGCAGGTCACTGGTGGTGCGGTAGACCTCAACCGCCTCCGGCTCGTTCAGGTGGAGCAGAGCCCGCATGGACTCGATGCACACGAGGTCCCGCCCGGTGGGGAAGGACATGAGCATGAACGACCCGTCCATCCCGGCGTGGGCGCCGGCGCGGAACGGCAGTACCTGGATGGTGATGCTGGGGTTGGTGCTGGCGAGGCCGATGAGGTGCTCGATCTGGGCACGCATCACGGCGCGTCCGCCAACTTCCTGGCGCAGGAGCCCTTCCGGCAGGACAGCCCAGATCTTGAGCTCGGGGTCGCGCTCCAGCATGTGGGTCTGGTGCTCCTGGCGCATGGCCACGAAGCGGTCGGTGGCGTCGGGGGTCTTCCAGGCCCGGCTGCCTTTGGTCACGGCCTTGGCGTACTCGGGGGTCTGGAGCAGGCCGTGGATGGCGACGGGGTTGAAGACGAACAGGCTGCTGGCGCTCTCCACCAGTGAGAGGTAGTCCCCGAGCGGGTCGTCGACCACGCCCTCGTACCGCTGCCACCAGTCCGCTTCGCCGGCCCGCCGGACGAGGTTGCGGAGTTCTTCGCGCAGTGCGTCGTCGGTGATGCCGTACACCTCGAAGAAGTGCGGCAGTTGCTGGATCTTGAGCCCCTGGACCCCCTTCTCGATCTTGCTGACCGTCGAGAAGGAGCGGTAGCCGAGGCGCTTGGCCGCCTCTTCCTGCGTCCACCCGAGTGCCTCACGGATGCGCCGGAGCTCTGCGCCCAGGCGGCGGCGTCGCGGGGTTGGCTCGACGGGCATGCCCACCTCCATGTGTTGCGCGAAAGAGTAGCGCCTTCGCCAGTTCGGGAATATGCCATTTCCCCGAGGGGAAAGACTTTCCTCAAGGACTGCTTGTCGAAGGGGTAGTTGGCGGTCCATTATCGAGGCTCGCCTATCGGGCGGTGGCGTACCGGTTACGGTGCGCCACCGCGTTCGAGTGCACGTCCGCGCCGCTTGGAGGGTCAGTGCCTGGGATGGTGATCAGCCCGGTACGGCAGCACCACATGGTGCTGCCGGAGATCAGCCCGGATGCGATGGAGCCCGTGCGCGAGATCGTACGGATCCTCCTGCGGATGTGGTGCAAGAGCGACCTGAGCTTCGTGGCCGAGCTTGGCGTCACCGAGCTTTTGACGAACGTCTGGAAGCACACACCGGGCGACTGCGAGCTCCTGATCCGCGAGATGCCCGGCGGCGTCCTGGTCGGCGTCACCGACTTCGACGACGCGCTCCCCGCGGTGAAGGAGCCCACGGGCGACGCCGAGTGCGGCCGGGGACTGTTCCTGCTGGCCGCGCTCACCGAGGAACTGCAGACCCAGCCGCTGCTCACCGGGAAGCAGGTGTGGTTTCGCCTGGGCCGCACCCTCGCCGACGGCGGGGAAGGAGCGGACCATTGCTGACCGATCACGAAGGATCCGCGCGCCGGTACCGGTCCCTCACTGCCAGGAGTGCACGTATGCAGGCTGTTCCCGCCGTCCGGGCCGACCTTCCCGCATGGTTGTGCCTCGCGAGCGAAGTCGAGGACCTGTTCGGCCCCATGGTCGACGACCCGCAGTTCCGGGCGGCCGTGGAACGCAACATGGAGCGCGGCACCGCCCTGTGCGTACGGGCCGCGGGGGACGCGCCCGGTGGCGCGCTCGCCGGCGGGCTGCTGATGACGGTCCGTCCCCCGCAGTACGAGATCAGCTGGCTGGCGGTCGGCGCCGCCTGGCGGGGCCGGGGCATCGGTGAACTCCTGGTCCGCTCCGCCCTGCGCGACCTCACGGTTGCCCCGGGCACGGTCGAGGTGACGACGTTCGGGCCGGATCACCCTGGCCGCGGCGCCCGGGGCTTCTACGAACACCTCGGCTTCACACCGGCCTCGCTCCCCTCGGCGGACGGCACGCGCCAGACCTACCGACTCCGACTGCCGGACGTGTGACATCCGTTCCGGGCCATGTTCCGCAGACCCACCGTCTTCATCAGCTCCAAGAAGACAACATGCCGACTATCCGGCGCTCGCAGCCAGCTGCGCTGGGGTGAATGCCAGGCGCCGACAGAGTTCCCTGCCGCGCGAGGAGGAGAGTGTCGTGAGGAACACCAGAGCCCGTATCGCCGCCCCGGTGGTGATCGTGGGTGCGGGTCCGTGCGGGCTGGCATGCGCTCACGAACTCCAGCGCCTCGGTCACCGCGACTGGGTACTGCTGGAGGCCGCGCCGACGGTCGGGGGCTTAGGGTCCTCGGTCGTCGACGAGGCCGGCTTCACCTGGGATCTCGGCGGTCACGTCGTGTTCTCCACGATGAAGAGCTTCGACGAGTTACTGGAGGGCCTGTTCGCGCCCCATGAACTGCTGCGCCACGAGCGCTCCTCATTCGTCCGGCACAGCGGGCGGTGGGTGCCCTACCCCTTCCAGCAGCACCTGCACCACCTTCCCCGGACACGGGCCCAGAAGTGCCTGGAGGGCCTGGCCGCGGCTCAGGCCCGTGGGCGTTCCCCTGCGGGAACGGACTTCGGTGCGTGGCTGGAGGCCACTTACGGTACGGCCCTGGTGGAAGAGTTCTTCGCCCCGTACAACGGCAAGATATGGGCTACAGCCCTGAGCGAGATGTCCGCCTCGTGGATAGCGGAGCGGGTCGCCCCCGCGGACACCAGTGCGCTGCGCCAGACGCCGGTGTCGGGAACTACGCCGACGAGACGGTGGGGCCCCAACGCACAGTTCGCCTTCCCGGCGTCGGGCGGAACCGGCGCGATCTGGAAGCGGCTGGCCTCCCGCCTGGAGGGAGATGTCCGGATCGGTCAGCCCGTCCTGCACATCGACGAAGCGGCGAAAACCCTGCTGACCTCCGACGGCACCGTCCTCTCCTACGGGAGCCTGGTGGCCACCGGCGCGCTCGACAAGCTCGTCGCGATGACGGCCGGGGCGCCCGAGCAGGTACGACAGGCCGCCACGGCTCTGAAACACACCACCGTGGCCATGGTGGGCCTCGGCTACGAGTCGCCGACCACCGACGGACGTTCGTGGCTGTACTTTCCCGGCCGCGAGACGCCGTTCTACCGGGCGACGAACTTCTCCCGGTACGCACCGGCCAATGTCCCGGACTCCGACCCCAGCCGGTACTCGGCCTGGATGACCGAGACGTCCCTGCCCGCCGGAACCCTCCTCGATGGGGCCGCCCTGGTCGAGGAGTGCGACAGAGCCCTGCGGCGCTGCGGTCTGGTCCCCGACGGTGCCCAGCGCGTCAGCAGCCACCTGGAGCTGATCCCGTATGCCTACCCGGTCCCGACCACCGGCCGGGACACGGCCCTCGCGCTCATCCAGCCCTGGCTGGAGAGCCACGAGATTTACTCGCGCGGACGCTTCGGCACCTGGCGCTACGAGATCGGCAACATGGACCACGCCGTCACCATGGGCCAGGACATCGCCCGGCGGCTCGTCCACGGCACCGCCGAGAGGATCTACACCACTCCCCGCCCGACGGCCCGGGAGGCTGTCCATGGGCGCTGAACTGTGCCTCGATGCCCATGCGGTGACGAACTGGCTCCTGCTCGGCGCCGCACCCGACAGCACACGCGCCGTGGACGAACTCCTCGAGCGGGGTGTCACGCACGTCCTGGACTGCCGGACCCCGCGCCAGGCGCCGCTGCCCGCGGCCATCCGCCCCGGCCTGGTGTGGTGCTCGGCGCCCACCGAGGACGACGGCGCCTCGCGCGGCACCGACTGGTACGCCGCCTGCGTGACCTTCGCCGAACGGGCGGCACGCGAGGAGAACGCCCGGCTGTATGTCCACTGCGCGGCCGGAGTCAACCGCTCACCGGCCGCCGCGTACACGATTCTGCGCTCGCGCGGATGGGCGGCGTCCGCCGCGCGGGCCCGCATCCTGACCAGCCGCGCCGAAGCCCGCCCCCGCTACTTCGAGGACGCCGAACAGTGCCTGGCCGAACTGGGCCTCGCCGAACAGGAGAGACCGTGATCCGTGCCAGCCGGTTGCTCGCCGTCGCCTACACCGCCAGGGCCCTCTACATGACGGCCTCCCTGGCCCTGTCCTACCGGTCTATGCGTAGCGAGGCCGACCGCCCCGAGGAGGAACTTCCCGAGGAGACGCCGGGCCTGACGGTGATCATTCCTGCGCTGCGGGAGCAGGCGGTGATGCCCCGCTCGCTCGAGCACTTCGCCGCTCTCGCCGCCCGGTGCCCCATGTTGCGCGTCCTGGTCGTCACCGCGGGACGCGAGGCCGCCGAGACCCCCAGCGGCCGGCCAACCACCGAAGACGTGTGCCGGAACCTGGCTCACCAGCACAACGCCATGCTCGCCAGGGAGGTCTTCACCGTCGTGTCCTACCCGGGACAGGGCCGCCGGGCCTCCCAGCTCAACTACGCCGTAGCGGCGTTGGACAAGCTGTCCCCGCCTGCGGGGGACTACGTTGCGGTGTTCGACGCCGACGCGGTCCCCGATGCCCGGCTTGTCTCCCAGTTCGCCCGCGCCGCGCGCGGTCGGCCCGCGATGATCCAGCAGCCGATGCTGCCCGCTTTCCCCGGCAGTAGCAGCGGGCGGCGCTCGGCGGTGATGTCCGGCCAGGATCTTGCCGCGTTCCGCCGCACCCTGGGCATCGAGTACCGCCGTATCCAAGTGGCCCGGTGGTGTGCTCCCGGCCGGCGCCCCCGGCTCCTGGCCACGCTCGCGCGCCCGATGGTCTACGGGGTGGGCTCCGGGCTCATCGTGCGCCGCGACAAGATCGAGGACATCGGGTTCTTCCAGGAACCGCACGACGACCTCGCCGTCGGTCACCGCCTGAGCATGGCCGGCGAGCCGATCGCGGTCCTGGCCTCGGTCAACATCGTCGAGCCGTACCAGAGCGTAGGGGCCATGGCGCGCGCGTTCAGCAGCGTGGCCTTCGCGAACACCGCAACCCGTCACGACTACCGCTTCGCCGCAGCGCACCCCACACGCCTCTCACCTGCCGGGCAGCGGCTCCTGGCGGCCCGCGCCCTGGCCGATGGTGCGGCATGGGCGCTGGGACCGGCCGTCATGGGGGCCGCCGCCACCCACCTGGTGGTGAAGCGGCGGATCAAGCCACTGGTAGCCGCCGCTCTGGCAGCGGGCCTCCTCGAGCCGGTCGTGGCCTACCGGCTGCGCGGACGCGTCCTCGACGACTTCCGGACGCCGGACCCTGCTGGCGGTACCTGGCGGCAGCCGCCCCCCGCCGCGGCCATCGCCACCTACATGCTGCAGCCCGCGGTGAGCGCGCTCGGTCCGTGGCTGCTGGGCGTGCGCGCGAGTACCGCCCAACTCGTCGGCCGAGACCTGAAGTTCACCAAGACCGAGCACCTGGGCGAGATAGCCCGCTGAGACCGCAGGAGGCACTTCATGAGTGATCTCGACATCGGCTGGGCCGTGCCCACCGCGTTCCCCGAAACCGGCTGGAGCCGCGCGTCAATCGACAAGCACCTCACGCAGGCCCGGGGCGAGATACCGGCCTGGGACGACCCCGAGCAGACCCGGCTCGGCTTCGCGATGGCCGCCCCGCATCCGGAGGCGGTACGTGTCCTGGGCGACTGGTCCGCGCTCAACACCAACAACGTCGGCACCCACACCCGCTTCGGGGAGGGCAAGGCGGGCACCCGGCGGCTGGAGAAGGAAGCCCTGGCCGTCCTCGCCGGCCTCTATCGCGGCGGCGCCCTCGACGGACACCTGACCAGTGGCGCCAGCGAAGCGACCCTCGCCGCCCTGCGCATCGCCCGTAACCTACTGCGCGCCGACGGCCACCAAGTCCGCGTGATCACCTCCGACCTGTGCCACGCCTCGGTCGGCAAGGCCGCCGAGATCCTCGACATCGACTTGGTACGCCTGCCTCCCGGGCCCACCTGGACCCTGACCCGCGAGCAGGTCCGCCACGCCGCCCAGGGGGCGATGGCGGCCGGGATCACCGGCATCATCGTTGTGGCCACCGCCGGCTACTACAACAGCGGCTTCGCCGACGCCGTCGACGAGATCGCCGCCGACCTGCGCGACCTCGCCATCCAGCGCCCCGGACAGGTGGGCTGCTTCCTGCACGTCGATGCCGCGCACGGCGGATTCGTCTTCCCCTTCACCGCCCCAGATCTGCCCTTCGACTTCCGCAGCCCCGGCGTGCACTCCATGGCCGTCGATCCCCACAAGGCCGGCCTCATGCCGTACGCGTGCGGGGCCCTGCTCGTGCGTAAGGGACTGCTCGAACATGTCACCCGCATCGACCCTCACACCCGGATCCCTGACGAGACCGTCCTGGGCTCCCGCCCCGGCGCCACCGCGGCAGCCCTGTGGGCCACGCTGCACACGCTGGGTCGTACGGGCTACACCGTCCTCACCACCCGCTGCCTCGAACGCCGCGACCAGCTCACCGCCGCCGTACGGGCCGCCGACCCGGACGCCCTGCTGGTGCCCGCCCCGCACGCGGCTGTCGTCTCCGCCGCCTTCAGCCACCCCGGCGGACGGCTGCCGCCGCAATTGTGCGAGCGCTACCGGCTCGTCCCCCTCACCCTCCCGGACCCGCATGGGGGCGGCGGGACGCGCCTCTTCTACCACTTCTACGCCTCCGGCTCCCTGACCGATGCCCAGATCACCGCGTTCGCCGGGCACCTGGCCGATGCCACCGCCCAAGCCCGCGCGACGGCCCTTGACGACCACGGCAGCGGGCGGAGCATCACCTCCGAGGTGGTCGCGGACACCCGCACCCACACCGACTGCTTCCGTCACTTCGTCGTCCACCCTGAAGGACGGCGCGACCCGCAGGTGCCGGGCTACTCCTTCCACACCTTCGCCCACCGGCGCGCCACCGGCGAGCAGATGCAGGACATCCGCTGGGGCCGGGCACGGGCCGGCGGCGACCTGTGGGTCTACGCCCCCGACCTGAAGAATCCCTTCGCCAACGAGCTGATGGGCGTACGCACCGACCGCTACTTCCTCGAAGTCCTCGACCTCCACCAGCAGCAGTTGTCCCTGGTCGGCGCGATCCACGCCACGATGCTGCTGCCGGGATCCCTGCGTGTCTTGCTGAACTTCGAGGCGGACGGCACCTTCCGCTCCGCCGAGTACAAAGCCCTCGGTGAGCACGGAGCCGACGAGCTGCAGATCTTCCCCGACGCCATCACCGCCAAGATCGGCAAGGATGCGGCGGGATTCCTCCGCCCCCACAGCGACGACTACTCCTTCTCCATCGACACCTCTGCCGAGATCAGCGTGCGCCCCACTGACGGCGCCGCCGCGCCCGTCGTCCTGAGCGCCCGGCACAACGCCGATGTGCTGCTGCCGCGCCGCCGGCACCTTCGCCGCGAGCAGTTCCGGCGCTTCCCGAACCGGTTCTTCGACACCGAACTGGAGATCGAGGTCGGCCGGACCTGGACGGGCAACGCCTACCTGGCCGAACTTCTCGCCCCCACCAGCATCGGCACCGTACTGGCGGCCCGCTCCGCGACCGCCGGGCTGTGCACCGTTGACGGCCGGGTCAGCGACAGCGGCCTGCACCTGGCGCTCACCGCTGTGTCCGAGCCCAGGACCGATGCCATCGAACTCGCCGCGCCCTGGGGCCTCGGCCGCCATCTGCGCGACGCACTGCCCCGGCTGGACGTTCGCGACCCGGACCAGCTCGGCATCGAGCAGGTCATCGACTTCGCCGAGCACGTCCATGAGGTGTTCACGCGCGACGGACTGCCCTCCGGCCTTGTCATCGCGGGAGCCGGCCGATGACCACAGCAGCCCTCGACCACACGGCTCTGGGCCGTCTCCTGCCCCGCGCTGGGACTCTGAGCACTCGGCCGTTGCCCCAGGGCCGCTTCAACACCTGCTGGCACCTTGCCGATTCCGGCCACGCCTACCTCCTCAAGCTCAACGACCGTGAGGGTGAAGCCCATCTGCACCAGATGGCCGCGGCCATGAGTGCCGCGAGGGCGGGCGGGGTCGCGGTCCCGCGGGTCCTGCGTGTGGGCGCCGACCCGGATCTGGGTCCCTTCCTGCTCCAGGAATGGCTCGACGGCCGCACCTTCGCCGAAGCCCGCCAGGACGATGCCATCGAGGCGGACCTGTGGCCGCGGCTCGGACGCCAGATCGCCCTGTTGCACTCCATCCCGCCGCCGCGTTCCCTCATGGCGACACCGGCCTCCCGTACCCGGCAGCTCGCCGACCTCCTCGACTGCCTCCGCGGACACCGGCTGATTCCCACCGCGCTCGCCGAGGCGACCCGCCGACGCGGTCTGCCGGTGGCCGAACAGCTTGGCGACCTGGAGTGCGTGAATACCCATCAGGACATCCACCCGGATAACATCCTCGTCCGTCCCGGCGGCAAGATCGCCCTGCTCGACTTCGACCACGCCACCACGGCGGAATACGCCAGCGACTTCGTCAAACTCGACCGCTGGTGCCTGCCCTCCGCCCACGACCGCCAGCAGCTGCTGGATGCCTACTGGCAGCAACGCGGAGAGCCGGCCGACCCGTTGTTCGAGCAGCGCCTCGCCTTCCACCGCCTGGTCATCACCCTGTCGTACTTCCTGTACTGGCACGGCCGTGACCCCACCCAGCTCCCCGGGTGCACCGCGGCCCTGCGAAACGAACTGGAGCGAACATGACCGCCAACGAAACCGCCGCCGCCACCCCGGCTCCCGCACCGATCACCGGGCCCGGCGTCCAGGTCGTCGCCGCACTGCTGCGCCGCGGCGACCACATTGTCCTGGTCCAGGAACAACGCGACGGCAAGGAGATGTGGTCTATCCCCGGCGGCGGCGTCGAGCGTGGCGAACTCCTCACCGAGGCCCTGGTCCGCGAGGTCAAGGAGGAGACCGGTCTGAACCTGACGGCGGTGGGCCCGCTGGCTTACCTGGTCAACACCACGACCGACCGGTACCCCTCCACCGTGGTGTTGACCTTCGACTGCGCCGAGTGGGACGGCGAGATCTCGGTGCACGACCCGGACGGCAAAGTGACCGGCGCGGTCCTGCTGCCGCTGGCCGAGGCCAAGGCCGTCCTGGCGTCTTCCACTGCGACCCGCCCCGAGATCGAACCCCTGCTGGGCTACCTCGACAGCCTCAGCGCCGGCCGCGTGTGGTCCTACCGGGATGACCTGCCCATCGAATAGCCGCGCCCGGGGCACCGGCCCCGGGAGCTGGGAGATGACCTATGACGCTCACCCGCGACCTCGACTCGACCACGGCCGCACTCGACCCGCTCGGCGCCGACGCGGTGATGAGGGCCCTGCCCCAGGCCAACATCGCGGCCGACACCGCCTGGCTGCATACCCGAGCCGAGCGCCTCTCCCGGCATGCCGCCTCGATCCGTGACGTCGCCCCCGCACGGGCGGCGTTACGGGACCTGGGCATGATCACCGCCTCCCTCGCCCGCCACACCGGCCGCCGGGTTCCGCCACCCGCCGTCGAAGCGGCCATGCTCCACCTCGGCGCCACGGCCGACGAGGTCCCCCGGGAGACTGTGTACTCCTACGCGACCCGCAACCCCCGCGGTCCCCGAAGGCGCTCCTTCACCGACACCCCGGGCGAGCACGTGTTCATCGACGAGGTCACCGCAGCCAGCCACGCCCTCGGCGACGCGATCCGGCACTGCTCCGCCCTGCCCGCAGCTGCCGACCGGGACGCGGCCGATGCCCTCGCCGCGATCGTCCACGAGCGGCTGCGAGACTTCGCCGCCCGATTGCTGACGGTCAAACGCACGCTGACACCGCAGTACTTCACCGGTCTCCTGCGTCCGTACTACCCGCCCCTGGACATCGACGGGACCACCTACTACGCGCCGGGCGGCGCCCAGATGCCCCTGCTCGTACTCGACGTGATGATCCTCAGCCAGGCGGCCACCGGCAACCTCGCCGCCTGGTACGAGCAGTACCTCACCGACAACGTCCTCTATCTGCCGCCGCACCACCGCACCATGGTCGACGCGGCCCGCCGGACTCCGGGCCTGGCCCGCCTCGCCCGCCGCCACCCGCACTTACGGCCGGCCGTCGCTCTGCTCATCGACGACCTGCTGCGCTTCCGCCTGCCCCACCGCCAACTCGCACGGGACAACATGGCCGTGCGAGACGACGGATCACTCGGCAGCGGCGGCTACACCACCAGCGCCCTCGACCGCCTACTCGACGTCACCGACAGCGCCCGCGCCCTCCTCAGCCCCGGGAGTCCCCTATGAGCACCTCCATCGACAGCGACTTCCCGCCCTTCCCGCTCGGCGCCCCACGCTCCCCGCTCGCACTCGACCCCAAGCCCATCAATCCGCCGCAGCCGGTTGCCGATCTGGTACGTCTGGACTACCCCAGCCGCATCAACGCCATGGCCCTGGACTCCAGCAAGATCGTTCCCAGTCAGGGCGCCTACCTCGCGGGCGAACTCCTCTTCGCCTGTGACCTCATGCGCCGCGTCGAGGTCGAGATCGTCGGCGACGGACCCGCCGTACAGACCACCCCCGACTGTGACCACCCGGTCCTGGCCCGGCACGCCGCGCTGCTGATGCGCGCGACACTCGGCACCCGCGAGCGGCTGCGGGTGCGGGTGAGCGCCCCGGACCTGCCCGCGCACCTCGGGCTCGGCTCGAGCAGCGGGCAGATCGCAGCCGTGGCCGCGGCCGTCAACGAGCTCTACGGACGTCCCGTCCCCGCCCGCCGACTCGTCAAGTTCCTGGCGCTCAACCACGGTGAGGAGATCGACAACGAGGACGGTCGCCTTCTGCCGGTCCAGTGTCTGGGCGGTTCCGCGACGGCCGGGCTCATACCCGGCGCGGTCCAAGTGATCGCCGGCGCGCACGTGCCGCTGTTGCAGGCCGCCCTGCCCGAGGAGACACACATCGTGCTCGGCATGCCCCACGACCCGGTGATCTGGGACGCCCGCGACAGCCTCGCCGCCGAGGCCCACCACTTCGACGCTTTCACCACCACCGGCCGCACGTACGGCCCCGAGATCGCCTACCGGCTCCTGCACGACGCCTGGCCCGCCCTCCTCGACGGCGACCTGAGGCCGCTCGGCAGCCTGCTGTTCGACTACCGCTTCCGGATGGGGAGCCTCGCCAACTGCGCCTTCTCCCATCCCGACTTGCTGGCCACCGGTGAGGAGGTCGAACACGTCTTCACCGAACACCTCGCCGAGGTCCTCACCCTCTCCTCCGTCGGCCCCACCTTCGCCGCCCTCACCCGCGCCCCCGAACGGTGCGAGCAGGCGTTCGCCGACGCGGGACTGCGGACCCTGCGCTGCCGGCCGTGGAACAGCGGATACACGCTCCACGGCCAGGAGGAACGGTGACCCACTCCGGACCGGCACCCACCGGCACCTACTGGAACGACCACGCCACGGTCGCCGCTTTCGCCGAGCTGCCCGCACCGCCCTATCTCGCGGAGCTGCTCGCCGCCCCGGCCCCCGAAGCCGCCCTCGCGCTCGACGCGGGCTGCGGTGCAGGCCGGAACCTGCCCGCCCTTGCCGCAGCGGGCTACCGGGTACTCGCGATCGACCTGCACCCCGGCATGCTGGACCAGGCCCGCCGCCACACCGGTCCTCGGACCGCATTCGCCGAAGCCGACGTCACCAGCCTCCCGCTGGGCGACCAGCGGGCGTCCCTCGTCGTGTGCCACGGCGTCCTGCACAACCTCCACCACCCTGACGCTCTCGCCACAGCGCTACGCGAGCTGTACCGGGTCCTCGTCCCCGGCGGAACGCTGTCGCTGAACCTCTTCACCGCCGGCCACCTCGACCCGTGCCTCACTCCGCTCGGTGACGACCGGTACGCGCTGCCGAACGGCCAGCACATGACGCTCCTTTCCCCCGACGACCTGCTCAGCCTCATCCACGCCTCAGGACTCGTCCCGAGCGGGGAAGCCGTGCAGTACCTCAGCCCGGGAGACCCGGGGCAGCGCTCGGTATGGCGCGCGATCCTCACCCGGCCGTAGCTCCTCCGAAGGGACCACTCGTGCTTCTCGTCGCGGCCACCACCGATTCGCCGACCGACCCTGGCATCGCCTACGCCCACCTCAGCGTCCCCATGCACGGCCCCGCCCTCGTCCTTGACGGGCCGACCCTGCGCCGCCAGCTGTGGCACGGGCCCGACGGCGATCGCCCGACACAGGCCGTCCCCGGGATGGACCACGTCCCCCTATGGGCCTGCCATCTCGACAAATCCACCGGTGAGGCCGTCTTCTTCGCCACCGTGCAGTGGCGCCCAGACGCCGTCGTCCTGGCAGCCTTCCACCGCACCACCATGTCCGCCGACGCGTCCGGAGACTTCACAGCGTGGGCCTGCGCCATCGCCGATGGGCGTGCTGCGGTGAACTTCCCGCTGCCCCGCCCCGGCCACCGCTCCGGACAGGGCCCGGAGGCCGAGGAGAAGATCACCCTCACCGTCCCCGCCAACCCTGTCGCTGTCGCCCGTCTGCTGCGGAATCATCTGCCCGCTTCCGGTGTGCCGGTCTTCGGCCCCACCATCCACCGGCGGGTCCTGCGCTCAGACATCTATCTGCCGCCGGGTGCAGGGCGGCGCGAGTACGCCGCCCTGACCCCCCGTCCCGATGGAACCTGGTGGGCCAAGGCCAAAGTCCTCAAGGACGGCCGTCTCCACAAGAGCATCCGCCCCGCCGCCACTCGCGACGAGGCCCTGGCCCAGGTGGCAGAAGTCCTCGGCCACCCGCGCCTCGTTCATACCGGCGCGCTCCACCGCGCCACCTGGGACCTGCCCTCGCCGCCCGGCGCGGACGGCCACTGGTCCACCGTCACCGTCGACACCGCCACCCTCTCTTCGCACCCCGGCACCCTCCAACAGGTCGAGATCGAGTACGGGGCCTGCTTCACCGCCACCCCCGTCACGGCGACCGCCTCCCAGATCCAGCAGTCCGTGGCCGAGACCGCCGACACCGTCGCCGCCGTCCTGACGGCTCACCACATCCCACACGCCCGCAATGGCCAGAGCAAGATCGAACACTTCCTCGCAACCGGAGACGCCGATGCCCGCCATTGATCAGGTCATACCAGTGCTCGACGCCTTCCTCGACGGCGACGTCCATGCGGCCTCCCTCGACCCGTGGTGCACCGAGGAGATCACCGTCGAGCTCGGCGGTCTCACGATCGATGTGCTCGCGTCGACCAGCACGGCAACGACCTACGTACAGCGCCTGTTCACGCCGCCGAGCAACCTGTGGAACGTCGTGCGCCCCGACTCCGCAGTCACCGGCGGCACCGCGACGATGCGCTGTATCGCCCTGCCCCGTGCCCGCGTCGCGGCCCTTGCCGAGCGAGTCCGCTCACAGGGCACCGAGCCGCCGCGCCACGTACGGATGCACGTCGGTGCCCCGGCAACATGGCACCAGATTCCCGGCGGCCCGGTGCTCCTGACCGATCCCGACGCCGGGATCGCGCCGCAGCTCATCGTCCGCCACCCAGGCAGCTTCACCGTCATCACCTGCGACGACACCGATGCCACGATGAACACCGCCCGGCATCTGCGGGAGATCGGCTACCGCCTGGCCGAGGACGACGGCTGGGTGTGCCTGCACGCGTCGGCATCCACCGTGGACGGCCGCGGCATCCTGGTCGTCGGCGACTCCGGCGCCGGTAAGTCCACCCTCGCGCTCGCCCTGGCCGCGACCGCAACGGGCGCGTTCCTCTCCAACGACCGCACCATGATCACCGCTACCCCAGGCGCCGCTCCCCGGGCTGTCGCCATGCCCGGCCCGATCCGGCTCAACGGCGGCACCCTGCAAGCACTCGGCTACGCGAGCGCCGACCAGTGGGACCTCACCCGCCCCCAGCCTACGAAGGACACCGACTGGCAGCGCTTCCACGGCGCCAACAAACTTCACGTCCTCCCCTCCGAATGGCATGAGCGCACCGGCACCCCACTGGCAACGACCGCAACCGTGGACCTCATCGTCTTCCCCCAGATCATCCAGGACTCCCACGAGCTCCATCTTCGGACGACGCCCCCCGGGCAGGCCCGGGAGCTGCTGAACGCCCAGTGCATGTCGCCGGGGGACAACATCTACGTCAGCGACTGGCTCGACATCCGTACCAGCGGCGCCGACGAGCTGACGAGCAACGCATCCCGTGTCCTCGGCGCCCTCGCCGACCGACCGGCAGTCAGCCTGCGCTTCGGCACCCGCACCCCGTACGCCGCCGTCACCGAGTCCGTGCGCGCGGCCTTCAGCCCCGCGTCACGCGTATGAGCGCCACGGTGATCCCCCCGACCAACCGGTTTCTCCAACTGCCCGGCGCCGTGGTCAAGATCTACCGCGAGTCCTGGCGCGCGCAGACCGAGAGGGCAGCTCTGGAGCGGCTGTCCGAAGCCGGCATACGAGCCCCGTCCGTACTCGCGGGCGGCGCCATCCGGGGCCGCCAGCTGCTGGTCCTACGCCGTCTGCACGGCTCGGCGCCGGGCGGCGGTGAGGAGGCGGTACGGCGAGTGATCCCCTACCTGCACCGCGTCCACCAGTGCACCGGCCCCGGCTTCGGCCGGCTCTTCGCCCCGGTGGCCGCAAGCTGGGGAGAGTACCTGCGCGAGCGGCTCGTCTCGTATGAGGCGGCGCACGCCCGTCACGGATTCCACGAAGCCGCGGCCACAGCCGAGGCACTGGCGTGTGCGCCCTTTCCCGAACCGGCGGCGCCTCACCTCCTGCACAACGATCCGGAGCCCGGGAATTTTCTGTTCGGGCCAGCCGCTACCGCGGGCCTCGACTGGGAGCTGGCGATCTACGGAGATCCGGGCCTCGACTACGCGCGGACTGCTCATGCCTTCGCCGTCCATCCGGTCCGTCTGAGCCGAGTCCTCGCCGACCACGGCATCCCGCACTCCGAGGAGACCTTGGCCGCCTACCGCTCCGTTCACCTGCTCGGACGTCTCATGTCAGCGGTCACCGCAACCCCGCCCGACCCCGCGGCTGCCCAGCGCCACGCACGAGACCTGAGCGCGAAAACTACCTGACCACACGACAGCGAGGCCACCATGCAGGCACGTCACCCCCGAATTGTTCCCTCGGCCGACCAGTGCTCGTCCACCGAACCGCGCGCACGTGACCCGCTCGGCGTCGCTCCACCACCCGACGCCAACTGCCCGGCGCCCGGCGCCTGCGACCACGGGAATCCTCCGGACCTCGGCCGCTACGACGCGGTGCTCTTCGACTGGGACGGAACGCTCGTCAACAGCCATCCGCTCAACTTCCGCGGCCTCTCCCGCGCCTGCGCCAACTGGGGCCTGACGCTGAACGAGTCGTTCTACGCGTCCAGGATCGGGACCTCCGGGGCAGAGCTGATCAGTGAACTGGCAGCCGCCACGGGGACCCACGTGCCGATCGACGAGGTCGTCGCCCAGTGTCTCGACCTGATCCTCGACGAGGTCGCCGAACTGCAGACATACCGGCCGGTGGTTCAACTTGCCGAGACCCTGCACGGTCGCCTGTCCTTGGCAGTCGCCTCGGGCGGCGCACGCCGAGCCGTCCACGCCGGCCTCGACGCCACCGGGCTACGCCCTCTGTTTACCGACGTCATCACCGGTGAAGACGCCTCTCGGGGCAAGCCGGACCCTGGGCTGTTCCTCCTCACCGCGGCCCGCCTCGCCGTCGCACCAGCCCGCTGCCTGGTCTACGAAGACTCGACCGAAGGCGTACAAGCGGCCAAGGCCGCCGGCATGGACGTCGTGGACGTCCGTTGTTTCCGTACGTAACCCAGCCGCGCCTCAAACAGGCGACGGCCGCGCTGACGTGCACCCCGAGCATCTTGGCCAACTGCCACGCGGGCAGCCGCTGGGCGAGCGCGAACAAGGCGGTGCCTCGGGCCTGCCGTGACTTCACGCCGATCGCGTTCATCCGACGGCGATCTGTGAATCGTGGATGGGCAGGCCCGCCGAGCGTCCGGGGAAGAGCCAGTCTCCTTCGTGGCGGATCAGAGTTATTGGCGGTCCGAGGCGCAACTGGGTCCAACATGGGACCGTCCAGCGGCGCCAGCAGCTGGATGAGCCGCCGAGAGCCGAGGCTGAGCAGGATGTGGCCACCCTTCCGCGTGACGCGGTCGGTGGTTTGGCGGTTGATGGTGCTGGCCGTCTCGCGTCTCGTCCGGCCGGCTCCGCGCCGCAGTTTTCCCTTCCCGCAAGTTCCCACAACTCCTTGGCTCGGCTGGGGTGGACTCGCCAGAATCTCGGTATGTCCGTACGTGTTTCCGCCACGTCCACCAGGAGCGAAGCCACCGCTCCGTCGGGGGCACCGTCGAGTTGCCCGCGATCGAGGCAGCTCGGTGGGACGCCATGCTCGAAGCGGTGGCCATCGGCCGGGGGCTCCCCGCCGACAGGGGGCAGGCGCTGTACGAGAAGTGGGTTGCGACGGAACAGCCGCCGGAATGCCCGTGCGGGTCCTGTGGTGCCGTCCGCCGCGCCTTCGAGGTCGAGGAGGCCCGGCAGGCTGCCGGGGCTTGCCGAGGTGAGGACGGGTTCTGGATCTTCCCCAACGGTCTTCCCGACGGAGAGGAGACAACGGGGTCCTACCAGGTCGCCGAGGGCGTCTGGGTGCGCGCCGGCGAAACAGCCCGAGCCCTCGCCTTCACGACACCCCAGCGAAGGATGACCACATGACGACGATCAACGAGCAGACCCGGACGTGGCAGGGCGAAGGCGGCCCCGCTGAGTGGACGCGAGCATGGGGCCGCACCCGCGAGCTGATTAGCACCCGGGCCGACCGCTTCAGCGAAAGCGACAGTGACGGCTCGCACGAGGAGGGAATTTCCGCGCTGGCTACAGCTCTGTACATCACGGCCAGGGAGCAGCGCATTGAGGCCGCCGCTGCGCCCCGGCAGGCTGTCGACGACCTGATGGACCCGCGCCCCGGGGAGACCGCCCTCGGCATCGTCCGGCGGTGGGAGGCCCACTTGGAGAACCTGGGTCACGACATCGACGACAAGACCGACCCAGTCGCCGCCCGCTGGCAGCACCTGCGCTACGAGCACGACGCCGATGAACGCAACTGGGACGACTCCCTCGCCCGCCACGGATACGGCCTCACTGCCGTCCAGTATGTACTCAGTGATCACGTGGCACTGGCCTTGTGAAGCCATCGCGCTCGAAGTCGGAGCCGGGGACCTTCTCCATCGCAGCACGGACGCGGTCGTTGAGCTCGGCCATCCCGTCCTCGGGTAGACGGCAACGGTGATGGCAGTGATACCGGGCCGAGTCGAGCTGGGTAGGGAGGGGCTCCATGCCGACCCATGCGCTGATGAATGCCGCGCTCGCTGACCCCGCCGTCGACCTCACATTTCCCTCCGGGTCTCGCTCGCGCTCCGCGAGGGCGGCCTGCCTGCCTTCGGGATGAAGCGGAGGACTCCACGAAGCCCTCGCCTCTAAGCTGGGGCCGTGCGAAATACCAAAGCCTTCAAATCTGCCGTAACGGATACGCTCGCGGAGCTGGCCCGGCTGGGCATCACAGTCCGGCCGGGCACCGTTGCCGATGTCATCGAGCACAACGTCACTGCTGTGGCCACCCAACTCGGCATCAAAATTCCCTCTGCCTGGCGATACTTCGACGCGAAGGCCCTTGCCGAGACTCTCGCGAAGCAACGCCAGGAGTTCGAGCAAGGCGACGAGGGCAAGATCGGGCAGGCGCCAATGCCACCAGTAGACAATCCCGAACTGGCTCTGATCCTCGCCGGTGTTCCCGATTCCCTGGAGGAATCCGGTGGCGACCTCTACCAGGTGATCACCAACGTGGCCGTCAACGCGTGGATGGCCGGCCACATCCACGGCGAGGATGGATGCAACGGATGCAAGGACAGTCGCGGGCCCTCGGGCCACGACTGGGCACACCGCATGAACGCCATCACTTCCATGCAGCCCGACATCAGCAAATGGTTCGACCGGGACATCTGGACTGCCGCCCTCAACGACACCGGTTACAGCGTCACCCGCCGGTGACCAACGTCGTACCGCCCTGACGGCCACATTCCAGGGCGACCAGGCTACGCATCGTGGCTCGAGTGATTGAACTTGGTCAAAGCCTCCCTGGCCTCACCAGCTGTCGACGCACCGAGAGGCTGGTGGCCTCTACAAGCATGGCGGAACGCCGAGACCGAGATGACCGAAGGCGTGGAGGCGCGTTGTGGGACGGGAGCGCGGTCCTGTACACAGGGTGTGACGCGCGACTCATGAGGGGGAACACGATCGTGCCCGATTGGTTCAAACGCAAGGCCGCTCGGCGGGAGTGCGAGCTCGCCTGGGCCGCGATGCTCGCGGTCGCGACGCGCGTCCCCTTCTGCGACACCACGGCCCATCAGGATTCGGGCACGCACGTGGGCCAGGCGGTGTACGACAGCCCGGCGGATCCGGACACGTTCGTCGGGCAGGCCGCGTATGACAGCGCGGCGGTGCACAGAGCCCTGGAGGCACTGGCCGCCCGCGTCGGGCCCCACAGCCCGCTGCTCCCAGCGCTCATCGAGGCCCAGGCCGCGATCGCCGGCCTCTTAGCGCTGCGACCCTCCTGGATTGACTACCGCAACACCGCCGCTTGTGTCGACCCCGACGCGGACGACGCCTTCAGTGAGATGTCCCGCCAGTACACCAAGGGGGACGCTGTGCGCGCCTGGCCCCGCTTCGCCGACGGCAAGGCCGCCTACGACCGGGCGACCCGCGCGGCACGCCGCCTGCAGACGGAACTGGAGGGCCTCGCCGGCCGCACCCTCGCCGCCCCGCGCATGGCGGCCTAATGCGATACGTCGAGGCACCCGAAGAGTTCACCGGCTGCGGCCCCTGCCTGTTCCTCGCCGGAGGGATCACCGACTGCCCCGACTGGCAGAAGAGCGCGACAGCCGCGCTCGACGACCTCGATGTCACGGTGTTCAACCCACAGCAACTTCCCGCTGCACGACCCGAACGCGGAAGCGGCCCAAGTTGCTTGGGAGTACCGGCATCTGCGCCGCGCTGACCTCGTCATGTTCTGGTTCCCCGACTCGCCCACCAACCACCAGCCGATCGCCCTGTACGAGCTGGGAACGCTTGTCGGCCAGGGCAGGGCGTCATTGGTCGTTGGGACTGACCCCGGCTACGTGCGCCGCACGAATGTGGTGACGCAGCTCTCCCTCGCCTACCCGGAGCTTCGGGTCCACACCACGTTGGCGGAGACGAACGAAGCGAGCCGCACGACCATACGGGCATCACGATGACCGCGCTCTGGGCCCTTCTCGGGTTCCTCGTCGCCGTGGTCATCGCGGCCGTCGGACGCGGCTTCGTACGCGCGGCTCGGGTATCGATCAGGCAGGACCTGGTGTCGCTGGGCGAGATGCAACAGCTTGCCGGCGCGCTGGCAAAGATGACCACCGTCGCCTACGCCTTCGCGTCGCCACTCCTCAAGGAGCGGTCATCCTGGATCGGCTGGCTGTGGTGGAGCACCCGGATCGGGCCGGACGGGAAGGTCGAGCGGGACATGGGGTGGGCGTTGACGTATCGGCGGGCTCGGAAAGCCGCTGGGGCACCTCTCGACTGGCGACTGCTCAGCGGAAGCGAGATTGTTGTCGTCCCCCGGGACGCCCGGCTGCCGGCAACGGCCGAGGGAGAGCCGAACGGCACCCCCACTCAGGCGCCTTGAATCATCGGACGCCGGCCCCCTCAGCCGGCCCACAACGTGGCGGGCCCGGCCCGATGGCGCGGTTGCTGCGGCTCTGGGAGTAACACCCCGACGTCCTTGTCCGGTCGCTTCTCCCTGCTTATGGGGGTCTGAGTAGTCCGCGGCGGAACAACCGTGCTGGGGGCGTATGTTTCGGCGTGCCGCGATTGGTGCCGACCACCCCGCACCTCTACGGTGGAAAACCCACATCTTGTGGTCATCGAACGTCGGGTGCCCATAGGTTGTGGACGTCGGCCCTGTTAGGCCCCTTTTGACCACGCAGAGGACAGATTCGATGGCGGACCGAACCGTTGACGGCATGGCGCGTACGCAGAGGGGCGGGGAAAGCCCCCTTGGACAGGTACCCCCGCGATCCCCGAGGCGTCTGAAGTCGACGACCCGGTCGTTCAATGTCGGCGAGGGGAAGGGCTACCTCACGGTCGCCTGCACCGAGGACGGCCGTCCTGCCGCAGTCACGATCTTCATGGCCAAGCAGGGTTCGACCATGGCGGGTCTGATGGACGGCTTCAGTACGACCATCACCCAGGGGCTGCGGCACCAGGTCCCACTGGAGGTGTTTGTGCGCGAGTACGTCAGCATGCGCTTCGAGCCCGCGGGCCTGACCAACGACCCTGAGATCAAGCAGGCCACGTCCGTCCTGGACTACGTCGGCCGGCGTCTGGCGCTCGACTTCCTGCCGTACGACACGCGGGTGGAGTTCGGCGTGCTGACGGCCGACGAACGCGTGGCCAAGGAACTCCAGGACAGCGTGGGCGACGCAGCGTGGACCGACATGATCGGCCTGGCGATGTCCGCGCCGACCGTCACAGGCCCCCGCCGAGGCTGAGGGCACGACAAGAGGGGCCGGCGCGCAGTGACCCGCTTCATACCCGCCGACAACATTTACCCGCCGATCCTGGAAGCGCTGGAGGAAGACGTATGACCGAGCAGACGGCAGCGGAGCGGCCGGGTATCTCCGCTGCGATCGTGGTCCACGAGAACCGAGTCCTGATGGTGCGGCGCAGGATCTCCGAGGGCCAGTTGTCCTGGCAGTTCCCCGCCGGCGAGATCGAAGACGGGGAGAATTCCGAGCAGGCGGCCGTACGCGAGACGCAGGAGGAGGTCGGGCTGGCAGTGACCGCAGTCAAGCCCCTCGGCGAACGCGTCCACCCCAAGAGCGGAAGGAACATGTCCTACACCGCCTGTGCGGTCACCTCCGGCACCGCTTACGTGGCCGACAAGGACGAGCTGGCCGAGCTGCAGTGGGTTGCGCTTGCAGACATCCCGGAACTCGTTCCGTACGGCCTGTTCGAGCCGGTGCAGGCGCATCTCGACAGCGTGCTGACCTAGCTGCCGGCGGGAGGTGAGGGCCTACACCAGCTCCTCGACCTGTGCTGGAGCTGCCGAGGGACGGTCATGCTGACGCGCCGGTGGGCGGTGAAGTGTCTTTGTCGGCTGACTGGTGATTATAGACGGACACATGGTGCGTACTGGTCGCGGTAAACGGAGAGCCCTCTGCGACTGCCTGAAGTAGTTGTCATAGGGCGGGCACGCTGACCTGGGCATGCCGCCGCCTGATTGGCCCGAGCTGTGCAACGGCATTCCCAAGTTCGGCCGCCTGGCTCGGCAGGAACCTGACCTTGCCGCGGTTCTCGTCTGGGCTGAGGTCACCCAGTCCGAGCATCTCAACTGCCCCTAAGCGCCGGGGCGGTTCTCCCCGGCCGGGACAGGACGCTGCCGGTCGACCAGGTTGCCCAGTTCCTCACCCCCGCCCATTAGAAGGCTGGGCGCCTCGAGCTCCGCCGCCGGCTCGACCTGTACGCCGCCCGCCTCGCCGCGCAATGCGACGCAACATCTCACGGCACCGTCGGGCGGGACCCTTCGATGGGCTTCTCCTGACCGGAGCACGGTCGGCAAGTTGTGAGAAGCAGCGAATGCCGCCCCTGCGACGCAGGCTCCCGCTACAAAGACTGCCAGGCGTGGTCTACCCGCCCGGCGCCGGTCCGCCAGCGGCCCAGGCTTGCGCTGCCGCGAGGTTCGGCGCGGTGCCCTCGGGCACGTACGCGAAACCGTCCCAGGACTCCAAGACCCGCGGCTCCTCGGGCCGCACGTGGGCTGCACCGCCATCGACGGGCCGGTGCCGGCGGTAGACGTCCATCGGCGCCCGCCTGCGCCGCAGGTACGGGGCGAGCGGATCGTCGGGGTCGATGCTCGGGACCGCGCGGGACGGCTGGTCCGGCGGTCCGGGGCGGGCATGCCTGCCCCCCATCGTGCCCTGCCCCTTCTACTCGTATGACCAGCCGCGGCCGGTGGCCTCGGCCATCGTGCGGTACTCCTCGACGGGGACCGGTTTCACGCCGGGCCGCATTCGGTTCAACAGCACAAGACCGTCAACGTGATCGATCTCGTGCCCGATGAGCCGGGCCTCGCCCCGTTCGTAGACCGCGGTTGCCGCCCTACCGTCCGGCGTCACTGTCTCCACAGTGATCCGCAACGGCCGAGGAACCGGGGCCCGTACGTCGAAGAACGACAGGCATCCTTCGAATTTCTCGTCCATCTCCTCGGAGGCGACGGCGATGCGGGGGTTGAGCAGCACGATCGGGTCGGCCCCAGGGGGCTGGACGACAGCTGCGGCCCGGCCGATGCCGATCTGCGGGGCGGCCAGGCCCAGGCCCTTGCCGGAGAAGTCGTGCGCGCGGCGGAGGCGTGCCATGGCGTCGAGAAGTTGGCCAATGACGGTGTCGGCGGCCTCCCGTTCGTTGGGGAGCAGAAAGAGGCGGGCGGGCTCGGCCAGGATGGGGGCGCCGTACTGGACGATGCCGAGTTCGCGCATCTGCTCGCTGGGGCACAGCCCGCCGCCGCGTGCCTTCTGCTCACGGGACGGGTGCTGTGTCATCCGGACTCCCCGGCCGGTGCGGTGGTCGCTCGGATGAAGGAGGCGATGTCACCCAGCTGAGGGGTGTAGCCGTGGGAGGTGTCCACCGTGAGGGTGGGGACATCGAGGGAGATCGGGACGAAGGACTCCAGGGAGTGTTCCCCCGCGGCGATGGCGTCGAGGAGGTCGCGGTCGGCGTGCGCGGTCCGGTGCACGCTCTCCTGCGCGCGTTGGACGATGCGGTCGTGGGCGATGGCGGTCGGGGTCGTGCACCGGATGACGCGGATCTGCGCGAGGCTGGCAAGCGGTTCCAGGTTCGGCCGCCACAGCCGGTCCTGGAAGGCGGCCTCGGCGACGACCGTCACCCCTGCCTTGAGCAGCACGTTCAGCACGCCGAAGAACGCGTCCAGGGTCGGGTAGTTGAGCGGGTCGTTGCCTCCGCCTTCGTATCCGGGAGTCGAGAGGACCATGCCCTGCTTGATCTCGTCGCGGATGATCGCGGGGCATCCGAGTTCCCGGGCGAGCTCGTGGGCGAGGGTGGTCTTGCCGGTGCCGGGCCCGCCGCTGACGACGGCCAGGGTCGGTAACCCCGGGGAGTTGCATCCGA